>CAZWDE010000091.1:0-10859 GCA_964632555.1 uncultured Limibaculum sp. | reverse complement strand
CTCGGCTGCGTGATCCGCGGCGAGACCACGCATTACGAGACCGTCTGCGAGGAGAGCGCGCGGGGGCTCACGCTGCTCGGCGTCGGCGCCGCCACGGGCCGGCCGGTCGCCATCGGCAACGCCATCCTCACCTGCGAGACGCTGGCGCAGGCCGAGGAGCGGGCCGACCCGGCCCGGCAGGACAAGGGCGGGGGCGCCGCGCGCGCCGCGCTCGAGCTCGTGGCGATCGCGCGCCGCTTCGGCCTCGGCCCGGGCCACGGGCCCGCCCCCGCGCCGCCGGAGGCCGAGGCGCTGATGGCCTCGGGCCTGTCGCGGACCGCCTGAGATGGCCGGCGATCCGCTCCCGACGGATCCCAAGCGGCGCGCGCCCGAGGCGCGGCGGCGCGCGCGCGCGGCGGCCCGGCTCGCGGCGGTGCAGGCGCTCTACCAGATGGAGGTGGCCGGCGCCGGCTGGCAGCAGGTGGTGCGCGAGTTCGAGGATCACCGCTTCGGCGCGGAGATCGAGGGCGAGGCCTATCCCGAGCCCGATGGCGCGCATTTTCGCGACATCCTCGAGGGCGTGGTGGCGCGCCAGGCCGCGATCGACCGGCTGACCGACGCGGCGCTCGTCGAGCGCTGGCCGCTCGGCCGGATCGACGCGACGCTCCGCGCGCTCTTCCGCGCGGCCGGCCACGAGCTGCTGGCGCGGCCCGACATCCCGCCCAAGGTGACGATCGGCGAGTATGTCGAGGTCGCCAAGGCCTTCTTCTCCGAGGGGCGCGAGGCGAAATTCGTCAACGGCGTGCTCGACCACATGGCGCGGGCCGCGCGCCCCGGGGCGCTCGAGCCGCGCGACGGGGGCTGAGCGGGGCCCGGTTCGACTAAACCTGCGGTTGTGGCGACTCGGCCGTCGCGCTACCCCGGAGGTCCATGATGTGCGCGACCCACACCGCCGACGCGGCCCGCGGGCCCGACGCCGCCGCACCCGAGGGCGCGACGCCCCGCGCCCTGCGGGCGGTCGCGATCCTCACCTGGGCGCAGGCGGTGCTCGGCGCGCAGATGCCGGTCCACATCATCCTGGGCGGTCTGGCGGGCGCGCTGCTCGCGGAGGAGCCTGCCCTCGCCACGCTGCCGGTGTCGCTGTCGGTCGCGGGCTCGATGGTCGGCGCGCCGCTGATGTCGTGGCTGATGGGCCGCATCGGACGGCGCCCGGGCTTCCTGCTGGCCGCGCTCTGCGGCGCCGCGAGCGGCTGGATCGCGGCGGAGGCGATCCTGAGCCGCGACTTCTGGCTCCTCTGCGCCGGCACCGCGCTCGCCGGCATCTACATGGCCGCGCAGAACCTCTACCGCTTCGCCGCCGCCGATCTCGCGAGCCCGGCCTTCCGGCCCCGCGCGATCGCGTGGGTGATGGCGGGCGGGCTCGTCGCGGCGATCCTCGGCCCGCAGATCGTCAAGGAGACGTCGGACTGGCTCGAGCCCGTGCCCTATGCCGGCGCCTATTATGCCCTCGTCGCGCTCAATCTCGCGGGCGCGCTGCCCTTCCTCGCGCTCGACATCCCGCGCCCGCCGCGGCGCCGCGACGGCGGCCGGCCCGCCGGCCGCCCGATGCGCCAGATCCTCGCGGACCGGCGGATCGTGGTGGCGATGCTCTGCGGCATGGTCTCCTACGCGCTGATGTCGCTCGTGATGACCTCGACGCCGCTCGCCATGGTCGCCTGCGGCTTCGCCACGGCCGACGCGGCGGGCGTGGTGCAGGTCCACGTGCTCGCGATGTACGGGCCGAGCTTCGTCACCGGGCCGCTGATCGCGCGCTTCGGCGCGGCGCGGGTGATCGCCACCGGGCTCGCCTGCCTCGCCGCCGCCGCCGTCGCCGCGCTGTCGGGCATCGCGATCGAGAACTTCACCGTGGCGCTGCTGCTGCTCGGCATCGGCTGGAATCTCGGCTTCATCGGCGCGACCGCCCTGCTCGCCGAGGCGCACGGGCCGGAGGAGCGCGCGCGCGTGCAGGGCCTCAACGACTTCCTCGTGATGGGGCTCGTCACGGTCGCGTCCTTCGCCTCCGGCGCGCTCTTCGCCGCGATCGGCTGGGAGGCGGTCAACCTCGCGATGCTGCCCTTCCTCGTCGCGGCGGCCGGCGGCCTGATCTGGCTCACGCTGGCCGGGCCGCGCGCCCCCGCCTGAGCCGGGCTCACTCGCCGAGAAGGTCGCTGCCGGTCGCCGCCCCGATGTTGCCGAGGATCTGCTCGACGATCGTGAGCTGCCGGCCATAGGTGGGCGTCGTGTTGGTCGCGAGGTCGATCACCCGCCCGTCCTCGAGCCCGTAGCGGTTGACCCCGGTGACGACGCCGGTGTCGTCGAAGGTGACGGCCACCACGGTCCGGTCGACCACCTCGGGCTCGTAGAAGGCGTAGTGCTCGACCACGCTCGAGACGTAGTACCACCCGTCCTCGTCGAAGACCGAGGTGTGCGAGGGCCGGCCGATCTTGCTCTGCACCGAGCCGCGCGTGTCGATCCCGGGCTCGATCCGCGCCAGCGCCTCCGGAACCGGCACGTAGCCGTGCGTCCGCATCACTGGCGCGCAGCCGCCCAGAAGCGCCGCGCCCGCCAGCAGGGCCACGAGTTTCATCGCCGATGCCTCCCCTAAGCGCCGTGAATCGCTTACATAGCCCGAAGCGCCGGCGCAAGCCGCTCCGCGCCGCCCGATCTCCGGGCGATCGGCGCGGCTCCTGCAAGAGGAGACCACCATGACCCGAGAGACCGCACGCGCGCCCCTGCCCTTCTCCCGCCCCGTCGCCGCCGAGACGCTGGCGCGGCGCGAGGCGGTGCCGGTCAGCCTCGCGCTCGCGCCCGAGGAGACCGCGGCGCTCGCCCGGTTCCTCGACCTGCGCGCGATCGAGGGCGTGGCGCTCGAGGGCCGGCTCCTGCCCGCGGACGCGCAAGGATGGCGTCTCGAGGGGCGGCTCGCCGCCACGGTCGAGCAGGCCTGCGTGGTCACCCTCGAACCGGTGCGCAGCGCGATCGAGGTCGCGATCGACCGCCGCTTCGTCCCGGCCGTCGAGCTTCGCGCCGCGGAGCCCGATCTGCCGAGCGAGCGCGAGCTCGGCCACGAGGACGATCCGGACCCGTTCGACGGCGCGATCGAGCTCGCCGAGGTGGTGGTCGAGACGCTCGCCCTCGCGATCGACCCCTATCCGAGGGCCGAGGGCGCGGAGCTCGGCGCGCGCATCGCCGGGCCGCCGGGCGTCGAGGCGATGACCGACGAGGCCGCGCGCCCCTTCGCCAAGCTCGCGGCGCTCGCCAAGCGCACCGACCGCTGAGGCGGGGGATGCCGCACATGGCCCGGTGCCCTGCGGATTTCTCGCCGCCGGGGGCTTGCCCGGCGCATCGAAACGAGTATTGTCCGCGTCTCGATTTCGCCGCGCCCGGGCGATCGAGCGGCCGATGGCGCCGCGCGCCGGGCACGGCGTCGCCGGACAGCCGAGGAGACCACCATGGCGGTGCAACAGAACCGGGTCACCCGCTCGAAGCGGAACATGCGCCGCAGCCACGACGCGCTGACCGCGGTGCGCGGCGTCGAGTGCGCCAATTGCGGCGAGCCCAAGCTGCCGCACCATGTCTGCGGCGCCTGCGGCCACTATGCGGGCCGCGAGGTGGTGACGCAGCGCGACGAGATCGACCTCGACGACGACAGCTGAGGCCGGCGCGCCGGTCCGGCGCGGGCCGATGGCGCAGATGACCCGCGAGCCGGTCATCGCGATCGACCTGATGGGCGGCGACCGCGGGCCCGCGCCCCTGCTCGCCGGCCTCTCGCGGATCGCGCGGGCGCGGCCCGGGCTGCGCTTCCTCCTGCACGGGCCCGAGGCCGAGCTGGCGCCGCTGGTGCGCCGCCGCGGCCTCGCCCGCCGCGCCAGCCTGCGCGACTGCCCCGACACGGTGCGCATGGACGACCATCCGGCGCGCACGCTGCGCGACCGCCGGCAAAGCTCGATGTGGGGCGCGCTCGAGGCGGTGGCGCGCGGAGAGGCGCAGGTGGCCGTCTCCGCGGGCAACACCGGCGCGCTCTTGGCCATGTCCGTCTTTCACCTGAAGAAGGCGCCCGGGGTCGTGCGCCCCGCGATCGCGGTGCACTGGCCGGCCGACCGGGCGGAGGGCTTCAACACCGTGCTCGACGTGGGCGCCGACCTGCGCGCCGAGCCGGCGCAGCTCGCGCAATATGCGGTGATGGGGGCGGAGTACGCGCGCCTCAGCTTCGGCCTCGCGCGGCCGCGCGTCGCGCTGCTCAATGTCGGCGCCGAGGAGATCAAGGGGCCGGACCGCCTGCGCGAGACCGGGCGCCTGATCGCCGAGGCCGCCGAGGGCGGGCGCTTCGCCTATGCCGGCTTCGCCGAGGGCTCCGACCTGTCGGGCGACCGGGTGGAGGTGATCGTCACCGACGGCTTCACCGGCAATGTCGCGCTGAAGACCGCCGAGGGAACCGCCGCCTTCATCCGCACCGCGCTCCGCGAGGCGTTCCGCTTCTCCTGGGCCTCGCGCTTCGCCTCGCTCTTCGCGATCACCTCGATCGAGCGGCTGCGCCGGCGGATCGACCCGCGCCGGGTGAACGGGGGCGTGTTCCTCGGGCTCGGCGGCGCGGTGGTGAAGTCGCACGGCGCGGCCGACGCGGTGGGCTTCGCCTCGGCGCTCGAACTCGCCGCCCGCATGGCCGAGACCGACTTCACGGCCGAGGTTGCGTCGCAGCTCGGAAAGCTCGATATCACGCCCACGATGTCGCATGCGGGGCCGCCGGCCGATCCCACCGCGAGCGACGCGGCGGACCACGAGGGAGCGTGAGCGGATGGAGAGGCTGAGGTCGCGCGCGATCGGCTGCGGGCACTACCTGCCCGAGCGCGTGGTGACCAACGACGAGCTCGCCGCCCGGATCGACACCTCGGACGAGTGGATCGCGAGCCGCACCGGCATCCGCGCCCGCCATGTCGCGGCCACCGGCGAGAAGACCTCGGATCTCGCGATCGCGGCGGCGCGGGCGGCGCTCGACCGGGCCGGCCTGTCGGCCGCGGCGCTCGACGCCATCGTGCTCGCGACCGCGACGCCGGACCAGACCTTTCCCTCGACCGCGACGCGGGTGCAGCACGGGCTCGGCATGGTCAACGGCTTCGCCTTCGACCTGCAGGCCGTCTGCGCCGGGTTCATCTACGCGCTCGCCAACGCCGACGGGCTGATCCGCTCGGGCCAGGCGCGCCGCGTGATGGTGATCGGGGCCGAGACCTTCTCGCGCATCCTCGACTGGGACGACCGCACCACCTGCGTGCTGTTCGGCGACGGCGCGGGCGCGATCATCCTCGAGGCCGCCGAGGGCACCGGCACGGCCGAGGACCGCGGCGTGCTCGCCACCTGCCTCCATTCCGACGGCGCGCACAACCGCATCCTCTACGTCTCGGGCGGGCCCTCGACCAACGGCGTCGTCGGCCAGCTCAAGATGGAGGGGAAGGAGGTGTTCCGCCACGCCGTCGTCAAGCTCGCCGAGGTGGCCGACGAGGTGATGCGCAAGGCCGGCGTCACCGCCTCGGAGATCGACTGGATGGTGCCGCACCAGGCCAATCTGCGGATCATCGAGAACACCGCGCGCAAGGCCGGGCTGCCGATGGAGAAGGTGGTGGTCACCGTCGCGGCGCACGGCAACACCTCGGCGGCCTCGATCCCGCTCGCGCTCTCCGTCGCGGTGGCCGACGGGCGGATTCGCACGGGCGACCTGCTTCTGATGGAGGGAATCGGCGGCGGGCTCGCCTGGGGCTCGGCGCTGATGCGCTGGTGAGCCCGGCGCGAGGCCGCGGATCGCGCCTCGGCCGACGGCCCCCGCGATTGACTCTTTTTCTGCGATTCCATTAGCTTTCAAGCGAAGGTTGAATTGGGTGTCGGATTGCGTCGGGAGTTCGGGATGGCCGGGAACACTGCCACGAGGGCTGATCTGTGCGAGGCCGTCTATCGCGAGGTCGGCCTCTCCCGAAGCGAATCGGCCGAGCTCGTGGAGACCATCCTCGGCCGCATCTCCGACGCGCTCGCGCGCGGCGAGAACGTCAAGATCTCCTCCTTCGGCACCTTCACGGTGCGCGAGAAGGGGCCGCGCATGGGCCGCAACCCCAAGACCGGCGAGGAGGTGCCGATCGCGCCGCGCCGCGTCCTCGTGTTCCGCCCCTCGCACATCATGAAGGCGCGGGTGAACGCCGGAAACAGCGCGGAGCCCGAGGCGCCGGTCAGCGGGGCCGCCAGCGGCACGCGCAAAACCGGGACCGGATCGGGAGGCGCCTGATGTCCTCCCGCCGCGACCCGGGCCGGCGCCCCCCGATCGGTGCGGCGAGCCGGGCCGGCGCGCGCTCCGGCGGCAAGTCGGCCGAGGCGTTCCGCACGATCTCCGAGGTGGCCGAGGAGGTGGGCGTGCCCCAGCACGTGCTGCGCTTCTGGGAGACCCGCTTCGCGCAGGTCAAGCCGATGAAGCGCAACGGCGGGCGTCGGCTCTATCGCCCCGACCACGTGCTGCTGCTGCACGGCATCCGGGCGCTGCTCTACGACGACGGGCTGACGATCAAGGGCGTGCAGAAGGTGCTGCGCGAGCAGGGCACGCGGTCGGTGGTGGCGCGCGGCCGGGCCGAGGTCGAGGGGGGCGCGCGGAGCGCCGCCGTCGTGCCGCCGCCCGACGCGGCCGAGCGGCTGGCCGCGCTGCGGAAGCGGCTCGAGGCGGCGTCGGAGGCGCTGCCGGGCGCCGCGGCGGGTGCGGAGGAGGACGCCGAGGCGCGCGTCGATCCCGAGCGCGTGCGCACCTCGATCGCGCGGCTGGAGGCGATCCTCGCCCGGCTCGAGGGCCGCTGAGCGCCGCGCTCGGTCAGTCGTCGGCGTTGAGGCTCAGATTGCGCCGCGTCGTGATCGCCTCGATCGCGTCCGCGAGATCGACCTCCTCGATGTTCTTGCCCCCGCGCATCAGCCGGAGATCGTGCGCGAGACGCAGCACCTCGGCGTGCGTCGAGCCGGCCGGCGGCTCGAACTTGTAGCAGGCGAGCTCGAGCAGCTGGCCGCAGGGCTCGCGGAAGTAGATCGAGTGCATGAAGCCGCGGTCGACCGGCCCGGAATTGGCGATGTCGGCCTCCTTCAGCCGCTCGAGCGCCTGCCGCCACACCGCGAGGCTCACGTTGAAGGCCACGTGGTGCACCGAGCCCACCTGGTCGACCACCCGGCTGCCCTTTTCGCGGCTCTCGTCGGTGAACACCGTGATCAGCCGCCCGTCCCCGGGATCGAAATAGAGATGGTTGATGTTGGGCGCGTCGAGATTGGGCTGCTCGAAGATGAAGGGCATGCCGAGCACGCCCTCCCAGAAGTCGATCGCGGTCTGCCGGTCGGCGCCGTTGAAGGTGATGTGGTGCAGCCCCTGCACCTGGATCTTCTGCATCGCCGCCTCCCCGCGAATCGCGCGCCGAGCCTAGCGGCTGGCGCGGGCGGCGCCACCCCGTCGGCCGGGCTCACTCGGCGGCGGTCTCCGCCGACTGCAGCCACGACCAGACGCGCTGCGGCGTCATCGGCATGTCGATCTGGTGCACGCCCCGGTCCCAGAGCGCATCGAGCGCCGCGTTGGTGACGGCGGCGAGCGCGCCCACCGTGCCGGCCTCGCCGCAGCCCTTCATGCCGATGTTGTTGGCGGTGGAGGGCGTCCCCTCGTGGTGGAAGGTCATGAAGGGCACGTCGGCCGCGCGCGGCATCGCATAGTCCATGAAGGAGGCGGAGAGGAGCTGCCCCTCCTCGTCGAACACCACGTGCTCGGTGATCGCCTGCCCGATGCCCTGGGCCACGCCGCCATGCACCTGGCCCTCGGCGAGCATCGGGTTCATCAGGATCCCGAAATCGTCGACCACCGTGTAGCGCACGCACCGGGTCACGCCCGTCTCGGGGTCGATCTCGACCTCGGCGATGTGGCAGCCGTTGGGGAACGAGCGGCCGGGCACGGTGGTGCGGGTCTCCTGCTCGAGGAACTCGGTGCGCCCCTCGCGCCGCGCCTTCTGCGCGAGCGTGTAGAGGTCGACGCATTTGTCGGTGCCGGCCACGCGCCAGCTGCCCGCCTCCCAGACGAGATCGACCCCGGCGACCTCCAGCTCCTCCTCGGCGAGCGGCTTCATCTTGCGGATCAGGTCGTCGCCCGCCCCGTTGATCGCCGTGCCCTGCATGGTCACCGAGCGCGAGCCGCCGGTGCCGCCACCCTTGGCGATGCGGTCGCTGTCGCCCTCGACGATGCGGATCTTCTCGAAGGGGAGCCCCGTCCGCTCGTGCAGGAACTGGGCGTAGACGGTCTCGTGGCCCTGCCCGTTCGACTGCGTGCCGACCAAGAGCTCGACCGCCCCGTCCTCGGCGAAGACGATCTTGGCGGTCTCCGAGGGGTCGCCGAGGATCGATTCGATGTAGTAGCAGAGCCCGATGCCGAGCAGCTTGCCCTCGGCCGCGCTCGCCGCCCGCCGCGCCGTGAACCCGGCATAGTCCGCCTCGACCAGCGCGCGGTCGAGCACCTTGTCGAAATCGCCCACGTCGTAGGTCTCGCCGACGATCGTCGTGTAGGGGAACTGCGACGGCTTGATGAAGTTGCGGCGCCGGAGCTCGACCGGGTCGATCCCCATCACGCGCGCCGCCTTGTCCATCATCCGCTCGAGCTGGTACTGCGCCTCCGGCCGCCCGGCCCCGCGATAGGCGTCCACGGGGGTCGTGTTGGTGAAGCTGCCCCGCACGCCGAAGAAGGCGGTCTGCAGGTCGTAGACGCCGGTCAGCACGCGCGCGGCGAGGTCGGAGGCGATGTAGACGCCCGCCGGCGACACGTAGGCGCCGAGATTGGCGACCGTCTCGATCTTGAGCGCGACGATCCGGTGCCCGGCGTCGAAGCCCGCGGTCATCCGCGTGACCTGGTCGCGCCCGGCGGCGTCGGTCTGGAAGCCCTCGCCGCGCTCGGACATCCAGCGCACCGGCCGCCCGAGGCGGCGCGCGGCCTCGGCCAGCGCGACGTGCTCCGGATAGGTGTTGGCCTTCATCCCGAAGCCGCCGCCCACATCGGGGGTCATCACGCTCACCTGCCCGGCGTCGATCTTCAGCGCCTTGGCGAGATCGCTCTTCAGGTCCCACACGCCCTGACCGTTGAAGTGGACGGTCAGGCGGTCGTCCTGCCAGACGGCCAGCGCACCGCGCGGCTCCATCGGGTTGGCGACCACGCGGTTGTTGACGAGATCGAGCTCGACCCGGTGGGCGGCCGAGGCGAGCGCCGCATCGGTGGCCGCTTCGTCGCCGATGCCCCAGTCGTAGCAGAGGTTTCCGGCCACGTCCTCGTGCAGGATCGGGGCCTCGTCGTCGAGCGCCGCCGGCCCGTCGGTCACGGCCGGAAGCGCCTCGATCTCCACCTCGACCGCCTCGGCCGCGTCCTTCGCCTCGGCGAGGCTGTCGGCCACCACCACCGCGACGGCCTCGCCCACATGGCGCACGCGTGCCCCGGCGAGCACGGGGCGCCGGGGCCGCGCGGAGATCGACCCGTCGCGGTTCTTGATCCGCCCGCCGTCGAGGTCGTTGACCACGGTCTCCTCGAGATCGGCCGCGGTCATCACGAGGCGCACGCCCGGCATCTCACGCGCCGCCGAGGCGTCGACCGACGCGAGCGTGCCATGGGCCATGTCGGAGCGGACGAAGACCGCGTGGAGCGCGCCCTCGGTCCGCAGGTCGTCGACATAGGTGCCGCGGCCGGTCAGGAACCGGCTGTCCTCGCTTCGCCGCACAGCCTGCCGGAGACCGAACTTCGTCATGATTGCCCTCGCGTTCAGGAACCCTCTCGAATGCGACAGTAGCGGCGATCCGCGGCAAGGGAAGGGTGCGCCGCATCATGCATTGCCGCAGCGCCCCGCGCCGGCCGCGCGGCGAGCGGCGCCCGTGAGGTTACTTGTCCTTTCCGATCTATTGCCGGCTTGATGCCGAAAATTTGAAAGAATTGGTCGTCATCATTTGGTTTTGACCTCGCATGACTTGTGTTACGTCCGGCTCGGGGCGAGCGGCCGTCGGGCCGTGGCGGGGCCGCTGCGGCGGTCCCGGGCCGAAGCGTGAGGCAAGGGGGCGGCGCGATGGGGTTCATGCGCTTTCTGGCGGACGAGGCGGGAGCGGTGACGATCGACTGGGTGGCGGTCGCGGCGGCGTCGACCGTGCTCGGCGTGGCGGTGGTGAACGCGATCTACGAGTCGGGGGTGACGGCGGCGGTTCTCGTGGTCGAGAGCGAGCTCGGCCAGGTGGGCACGGCGCTCGACCAGCCGAATCCGAACCCGCCCTTCAACTGAGGGCCTCGGGGTCGCCGGGGGCCGGTGCCCCGGCCCCCCGCCGCCGTCAGTGCACCGTCTCGTCGGGCGAGGGCACGGCGCCCGGCGCATAGTCGCCGAGCTTCAGCCCGTCCTCGGTCGCGGTCACCGGCAGGCGCTCGCCGTCCTTCACCCGGCCCGAGAGCAGGAGCTCGGCCAGCGGGTCCTGCAGCGCCTTCTGGATCACCCGCTTCAGCGGCCGGGCGCCATAGGCCGGATCGTAGCCCTTCTCGGCGAGCCAGCCGAGCGCCGCCTCGTCGAGATCGAGCTCGATCTTGCGCGGCTCGAGGCGGCGGGCGAGCTGGGCGAGCTGGATCCGCACGATGCCCGCCATGTGCTCGCGGGAGAGCCGGTCGAACAGGATGATCTCGTCGAGCCGGTTGAGGAACTCCGGCCGGAACGACGCGCGCACGACCTCCATCACCTGCGGCTCGGCGGCCTTGGCGCGCGCGCCCTCGGGCAGCGCCTGCAGATACTCCGCGCCGGGGTTCGAGGTCATCACGAACAGCGTGTTGCGGAAGTCGC
>CAZWDE010000090.1:0-10864 GCA_964632555.1 uncultured Limibaculum sp. | reverse complement strand
ATGACGGCGAAGGCTGCCTGCACATCGGCGCGCAGCGCCCGCGCAGGCCCGAAGAAGTCCCGCATGTTCCGGGCCCGGGCGCGGATCAGGTCCATCCGCTCCCTGTGACCCTTGGCGTCGAGGCCGTCTGGCCGCCTCTGCAGCGCGCCGAGGGGAAACGCGCGCACCGGGCGCACCTGGCCGGCCCGGACGATGCCGCCCTCGACTTTCGCGCCGGGTTGCGCGGGCTCGTCCTCCACCGCGCGGTTGGCGTTCTCGCGGATGAAGGCGCAGAGCGTCTCCATGATCGGGATGTGGTCGCGCTCGCTGTCCTCGGCGATGCGCTCGAGGGCATAGATCGCGCCGAGGCGCACGGCCATCTGCTCCGAGCCCAGCTGGTCGATCGCCTTGGTGAAGCGGTCGGTGATCTGGCCGCTCTCGGCGGTCGCGGCCTGGCGCTCGGCGGTCTGCGCCTGGCGCTCGTTGATCCAGGCGCGGATCAGCACGAAGGGCGCGGCGAGCAGGGCGCCGAGCCCGGTGATCGTGAGCCCGACGCCGTAGAAATAGGCGCGGCGCGCCGCCGCCGCGTCGGGGCCCGGGATCGGGTCGGTGAGCTGCAGGGCCAGGTTGACCGAGACGGTCACCACGAGCCAGAGCCAGAAGAGCCCGAGCGGCCCGGCGAGCCAGAAGACCGGTGCGAGGTAGTTGGCGCGCCACCAGTCGGCGCGGCGCCGCCGCGTCTCGGTGTCCGGCGCGGCGAGGTCGAGGAGCCAGGCGAGCGGCTGGAGAAGGGCGCCGAGGAGCCGGGCGAGCCCCTGATAGATGCGCTCCAGCGCGTCGGCGAGACCGCGGCGGGGCCGCTCGGGCGGCGGCGCGCCGTCCGTCGGCATCGCGGGCGGGAGACGACGGGGTCAGCCGCCGAGAACGGCCGCCATCAGGAGGGCGTAGAGGGTCATGCCGAGCGTCGGCGCGATGATGTAGATGGCATCCATCGGTCTCTCCCAGGGCATCGCGAGCATCTCCGGCAACCTTCCGCCATCATCGCTCGTCCGTCTTTTCGTATTGTTTCACGATCCCCGGCAAGAGAGATCGCGCGGCCGCTCTTAACCAAAGCTCAGCCTGTCTGAACTTTTTTTTGGGTAGCACAGTCTGCCGCAGTTGACAATCGGCTTTGCGATCCCAAGGGGCGCTCGGCTTGCATCGCCGGCGAGCCGCCGTATATACCGGCCACGCGCCGGAGGCCGCCCTCGGCCCGCGCTCGCGCCGCCGACGCAGGAAGAAGGACATCCCCATGTTCGCAAGCCCCGCCTTCGCCCAGACCGCCGGAGACGCCGGCGCCGGGAGCGGCCTCATCGGGATCGTGCCCTTCATCCTGATGTTCGTCATCTTCTACTTCTTCCTGATCCGCCCGCAGCAGAAGCGGATGAAGGAGCACAAGAAGATGATCGAGAACCTTCGCCGCGGCGACCAGGTGGTGACCTCGGGCGGCATCCTCGGCAAGGTGACCCGCGTCCTCGAGGAGGACGAGTGCGAGGTCCAGATCGCCGACGGCGTCAAGGTGCGGCTGGTGAAATCGACGATCTCGGCGGTGCTCGCGAAGTCGGAGCCCGCGAAGGAGGCCTGAGCGGCGGGGGGCGCGCACGCGACCCGCCGGGCCGACCCGCGACAGGGGGCAGGATGCTCGACTTTCCGCTGTGGAAGAAGGCGCTGACGGTCGGGCTCTGTCTGCTCGGTCTCCTGTTCGCCGCGCCCAACCTCTTCTACGAGACCGCCGACGAGGCCTCGCGCGCGCGCGCCGAGATCGAGCGCGTCGAGCGGGCCGGCGGCACGGCGCCGGAGGCGCTCCGCGCGACCGCGGCGCAATGGCCGTCCTTCCTGCCGGGCGATGTGGTGAGCCTCGGGCTCGACCTGCGCGGGGGCGCGCATCTTCTCGTCGAGGTCGAGGTCGAGGAGGTGATGGCCGAGCGGCTCGAGGCGGTGCGCGACCGGATCCGCGACACGCTGCGCGAGGCCGGCGTGCGCCGGTTCACGGGCGTCACCTCCGACGCGAGCTCGGCGCGGGTGCGGATCACGCGGCCCGAGGACGTCGAGCCGGCGGGCGCGGCGCTCCGCGGCCTCGCCGAGCCCGTGGGGAGCGGCATCGGCGGCGGTTTCGGCCTCGGCGGCATCGGGCCGGCGCAGGACCTCGAGGTGACGCTCGCCGAGGACGGGCAGACCTGGCGCCTCGCGCTGACCGAGGCCGCGCGCGACGCGATCGTCGACCGCACCATCGCCCAGTCGCTCGAGATCATCCGCCGCCGGATCGACGAGACCGGCACGCGGGAGCCGACGATCCAGCGCCAGGGCGAGGACCGCATCCTGATCCAGGTGCCGGGCATCGGCTCGGCCGACGAGCTGCTCGAGCTGATCGGGCGCACCGCCAAGCTCACCTTCCACGACGTGGCGTCCTTCGGCGAGCAGAGCTACGACCCCGGCCCCGGCCAGTTCGTGGCGCCCGACGCCGAGGGCGGGCCGCCCTATCTGCTCGAGCGCCGCCCCGTCCTCTCGGGCGAGCGCCTGACCGATGCGAGCCTCGGCTTCCACCCGGACACCGGGCTGCCGGTGGTCAACTTCACCTTCGACACGCAGGGCGCGCGGATCTTCGGCGAGTACACGGCGCGCAATGTCGGCCGGCTCTTCGCCATCGTGCTCGACGGGCAGGTGATCTCGGCGCCGCGGATCCAGTCGGCGATCCTGACGGGCGACGGCTTCATCGAGGGCAGCTTCACGGTCGAGAGCGCGACCAACCTCGCGATCCTCATGCGCTCGGGCGCGCTGCCGGCGTCGATCTCGGTGCTCGAGCAGCGCACCGTCGGCCCCGATCTCGGCGCGGACTCGATCGCCGCGGGCTCGGCCGCGACGGCGCTCGCCTTCGTCGCGGTGCTCGTCTTCATGATCGCCGCCTACGGGCGCTTCGGCGTCTTCGCCGCGATCGCGCTCGTGCTCAACATGGCCGTGCTGATCGGTCTCCTCTCGGCGATCGGCGCGACGCTGACGCTGCCCGGCATCGCCGGCATCGTGCTGACGATCGGCATGGCGGTGGACGCCAACGTGCTGATCTTCGAGCGCATCCGCGAGGAGCTCCGCGGCGCCAAGGGGCCGGCGCGGGCGATCGACAAGGGCTATTCCGAGGCGGTCTCGGCGATCGTCGACGCCAACATCACCACCCTGATCGCGGCGGTCATCCTCTTCGGCATCGGCTCGGGGCCGGTGAAGGGCTTCGCCGTCACCCTCGGGCTCGGCATCCTCACCTCGGTCTTCACCGCCTTCCTCGTGACGCGGCTGATGGTCGTCACCTGGCTCGACCGGGTGCGGCCGAAGACGCTCCGCGTGGCGGTCATGCGCCTCGTGCCGGAGGCGACGCGGATCGACTTCCTCGGGGTCCGGCGATGGGCGCTCGGCGGCTCGCTCGCGGCCTGCGCCGGGGCGGTCGCGCTCGCCGCAACGCTCGGGCTCAATTTCGGGATCGACTTCCGCGGCGGCACGATGATCGAGCTGCGCACCGCCGAGGCGGCCGACCTGGCGGCGATCCGCTCGGAGGTCACGGCGATGGATCTCGGCGACGTGCAGGTGCAGAGCTTCGGCACCGCGCGCGACGTGCTCGTCCGCGTCGAGGAGCAGGCGGGCGACGGCGACGCGCGCATGGCGGTGGCGAGCCGCCTGTCCGAGCGGCTGGTCGAGGCGTTCCCGGGCGCGGAGATCCGGCGCACCGAGGTGGTGGGCCCCAAGGTCTCGGGCGAGCTCCTGCAGGCGGGCGCGCTCGCCATCCTGCTCGCGGTGGTCGCCGTGCTCGTCTACATCTGGCTGCGCTTCGAGTGGCAGTTCGGCCTCGGCGCGGTGATCGCGCTGGTGCACGACGTGGTGCTGACCATCGGCGTCTTCGCGCTGACGCAGATCGAGTTCAACCTCGCCATCATCGCGGCGATCCTCACGATCGTCGGGTACTCGCTGAACGACACCGTGGTGGTGTTCGACCGGGTGCGCGAGAACCTGCGCAAATACAAGAAGCTGGAGCTCGCGGAGCTGCTCAACCTGTCGATCAACGAGACGCTGGCGCGGACCGTGATGACCTCGGCGACGACGCTGGTGGCGCTCGGCGCCATGGCGGGGCTCGGGCCGCCGGTGATCCAGGGCTTCACGCTGGCGATGATCTGGGGGATCGTCGTCGGCACCTATTCCTCGGTGTTCGTCGCCGCGGCCGCCCTGCTCGCGCTCGGCGTGCGGCGCGACTGGTCGACCGCCGAGGAGGCGAAGGCGGGCATCCGGCTCGACGGCGCGCAGGTCTGAGCCTGGCCCTGCGGCGGCTCGACGGGCTTCGGGCGCCCTGCGGGCGCCGGCTGTCGCGGCGACGCGCTGGCGCGCGCCGCCCCTCGAGCGTGAGGCCCGCCGCCACCCCCGCCGCCTCCCTGCGCGGAACGCGCAGGGAGGCGGCGGGGGTGGCGGCGGGCTGGGTCGGAAGGGGAGCGGCCGCAGGCCGGTTCCCGCGCGAAACGCGCCGCAGGCGTCCGGCCGAGCGCGGGCCGGCCCAGCGGGGCGCGACGGGAAGGAGGGCGCCATGAAGATGCGCGAGGTCCGCTTCGGCACCCAGCCGCCGATCGACGGCTACGGGCCCGGCGGGTTCCGGATCGCCGAGACCTGGCACGCGGGCTCGCTGCTCGTCGGGCCGGGCGGGATCGAGCCCGTGGCGAGCCCGCACGGCGCCGCGGCGGCCGAGCGCGCGGCGGCGCTCGCCGGCGCGGTCGATGTCCTGCTGGTCGGGCAGGGGGCGGACATCGCGCCCCTCGGCGCGGCTCTGCGCGAGCGCCTCGAGGCGGCGGGGCTCGGCGTCGAGGTGATGTCGACGCCGTCCGCCTGCCGCACCTACAACGTGATGCTCTCCGAGGAGCGCCGGGTCGCCGCCCTCCTCACCGCGCTCTGAGCGCGCCGCCGGCGCGTGGAGCGGCGCCGAGCCCCGGGCGTTGCTCTCCGCGGAGGAGCCCGGCCCGTCGGGCCCGCCGGGCCGGTTTTCCTTTGGCGCCGCCGCGCCCGAGCGTTATGTCGCGCGGGGGGCCGATCCCCGCCGGCCGCCGCCGCGCGGGCGCCCCTGCCGCATCGATCCGAGAGACCCGAGGAGGGACACCCCATGGCCTTCACGCTGCCCGATCTGCCCTACGCCCACGACGCGCTCGCCGCGTCGGGCATGTCCAAGGAAACGATGGAGTACCACCACGACCTCCACCACAAGGCCTATGTCGACAAGGGCAACGAGCTCATCGCCGGCACGCCCTGGGAGGGCGCGGACAACGCGAAGCTCGCCGAGGTGATCCCGGCGGTCTATGGCAAGGACGAGCACCAGGGGCTCTTCAACCAGATCAGCCAGCACTGGAACCACATCCAGTTCTGGGAGATGATGGCGCCCGGCGGCACCAAGATGCCGGGCGAGCTCGAGACCAAGATCACCGAGGCCTTCGGCTCGGTCGAGGACTTCAAGAAGGCGTTCGTCGCCGCCGGCGTCGGCCAGTTCGGCTCGGGCTGGGCCTGGCTCGTGCAGGAGAACGGCGCGCTCAAGATCACCAAGACGCTGAACGGCGTGAACCCGCTCTGCTTCGGGCAGACGGCGCTGCTCGGCTGCGACGTGTGGGAGCACTCCTACTATCTCGACTTCCGCAACAAGCGGCCCGCCTATCTCGAGAACTTCCTCGACAACCTGGTCAACTGGGAGAACGTGGCGTCCCGCATGAGCTGAGGGCGCGTCCGACGCGGCCGGCCGGTGCCCGCTAGGGGGCGCCGGCCTCCGCCACCCGTGCGACGGCGTCCTCGGGCGTCTCGACGACGGTCAGCAGCCCCGGGATCGGCCGGTGCAGGAAGCCCTCGGCCTCCATCCGCTCGAAGAGCGCCAGCAGCGGGTCCCAGTAGCCGCCCGCGTTCACGAGGAGAACCGGCTTGGCGTGGAGCCCGAGGCTCGCCCAGGTCAGCGCCTCGATCAGCTCGTCGAGCGTGCCGGGGCCCCCGGCCAGCGCCACCACGGCGTCGGCATTGGCGAGCATCAGCGCCTTGCGCTCGTGCATCGTCTCGGTGATCACCAGATGGTCGATCTCGCGCCGCGCCATCTCGCGCTCCACGAGGCAGCGCGGGATGAAGCCCATCACCGGCGCGCCGCCCGCCTGCGCCGCCCGCGCGGCCTCGCCCATCAGCCCGCGGTCGCCGGCGCCGTAGACGAGGCGCAGCCCCGCCCGCGCCACCGCGCGGCCGAACCGGCGCGCCACGTCGGCCTGCGCCGGATCGGTCCCGGTTCGCGAGCCGCAATACAGGCAGACGCTCCGCATGGTTCCGGCCCCCACACGCCCCTCGGTCCGGCGCTTCATCCCCGAGGCCGGCGTCCGGCGCAAGGGCCGCCGGGCGTTTGATCGCGGGGCCGCGTCGGATATATCGCCCGGAACCGCCCCAGTGCGGCCGAGCCACGTCCCGCCACGGGAGAGCCAATGCGACGGCGCCGCAGGGAGCCGGGGGCCGACGGCGCC
The DNA here is from genome assembly GCA_964632555.1 of uncultured Limibaculum sp. GTDB lineage: Bacteria > Pseudomonadota > Alphaproteobacteria > Rhodobacterales > Rhodobacteraceae > Thermohalobaculum. The sequence continues at coordinate 4,346 of CAZWDE010000090.1, read as the reverse complement.
CCCGACCTCCGCATCCTTCTGAGAGCCCTGCCCGATCTCTGGCCGGAGGGCCGGCCGGATCTGCGCGCCCGCGTGGTGATCGCGCTCGTCCTGCTGATCGGCGCGAAGGCCGCCACGCTCTCCGCGCCGTTCCTCTTCAAGGAGGCGATCGACGCGCTCGGGCCCGGGGCGGCCGCGGTCGCCGCGCCGGTCGCGCTGGTGCTCGGCTACGGTCTCGTGCGGCTCGCGGCCACCGTGCTGCAGCAGCTCCGCGACACCGTCTTCGCGCAGGTCTCGCAGCACGCGCTGCGCCGCCTCGCGCTCCGCACCTTCGACCATGTGCACCGGCTTTCGCTCGGCTACCACCTGTCGCGGCGCACCGGCGCGCTCAGCCGGGTGATCGACCGCGGCGTCAAGGCGATCGACTTCCTGCTGCGCTTCGTCGTGTTCAACATCGGGCCGCTGATGATCGAGCTCGCGATCGTCGCCGGGATCTTCTGGGCGCATTTCGGGCTGGCCTATTTCGGCGTGCTGGTTGCGACGGTGATCGCCTATGTCGCCTTCACCTTCCGGGTCACCGAATGGCGGGTGAAGATCCGCATGCAGATGAACCGCGACGACCAGGACGCGCACCAGAAGGCGGTCGACAGCCTGCTGAACTACGAGACCGTGAAGTATTTCGACGCCAGCCGGCGCGAGGCGGCGCGCTACGACCAGGCGATGCGGGCCTATCAGCGCGCCGCGCTGAAGACGGCGCAGAGCCTCGCCTTCCTGAACTCGGGCCAGGCGCTGATCATCGCGGCCGGCATGGTGGCGGTCATGGCGATGGCGGCCGAGGGGGCGATCGCGGGGACCCTCACGGTGGGCGATTTCGCGATGGCCAACGCGTTCATGATCCAGATCACCGTGCCGCTCAACTTCCTCGGCACCGTCTACCGCGAGATCCGCCAGAGCCTCGTCGACATGCGCGAGATGTTCGAGCTGACCGACACCGCGCCCGAGGTGGTGGACCGGCCCGACGCCGTGCCCTTCCGGCCGGGCGCGGGGCGGGTCCGGTTCCACGCGGTCGATTTCGGCTATGGGCCGGACCGGCCGGTGCTCCACGGCGTGGATTTCGAGGTGCCGGGCGGCGGCAAGCTCGCCATCGTCGGCCCGTCGGGGGCGGGCAAGTCAACCATCGCGCGGCTGCTGTTCCGCTTCTACGACGTCACCGGCGGGGCGGTGGAGATCGACGGTCAGGACGTGCGCGCGGTGACGCAGGATTCGCTCCGATCGCAGATCGGCGTGGTGCCGCAGGACACGGTGCTCTTCAACGACACGATCGGCTACAACATCGCCTATGGCCGGGCGGACGCGACGCGCGACGAGGTCGAGCGGGCCGCCCGCGCCGCGCGCATCCACGACTTCATCGCGCGGCTGCCCGAGGGCTACGACTCGCTGGGCGGCGAGCGCGGCCTCAAGCTCTCGGGCGGGGAGAAGCAGCGCGTCGCGATCGCGCGCACGATCCTCAAGAACCCGCCCGTGCTGATCCTCGACGAGGCGACCTCGGCGCTCGACACCGGCACCGAGCGCGAGATCCAGGCCGAGCTCCGCCGCCTCGGCGAGGGACGCACCGTGATCATGATCGCGCACCGGCTCTCGACGGTGGTGGAGGCCGACGAGATCCTCGTGCTCGAGGCCGGACGGGTGGTCGAGCGCGGCACCCATGCGCGCCTTCTCGCGCAGGGCGGGCGCTATGCCGCGATGTGGGCGAGCCAGGAGGCCGAGGCGCAGGCCGGCGCCGGCCGGCCCGAGCACGCCGCCGAGTGCGGCCGGCGCGCCCCGATGCGGGCGCCGGCCCCCGCCTCCCGGGTCAGTTGACGGTCAGCGTGCCGCCCGTGCCGAGCCCCCCGCGCACGTTCTGCGCCTCGTAGTTGCGGAGCGCGCGCACCATGCCGTTGTAGGCGTCGACGAAGGCCGCGACGGTGGCCTTGCCCTCGGGCGTGCGCGAGAAGCCGCCCGCCGCGCCGCCCACGCTGCCGCCGAAGGCGCCGAGCGCCGCGCCGAAATTCGTCGCCGTCGCCGAGCCCTCGGAGGCCGCCACCTGCACCTGGCTGCGGATGTCGAAGAGCGTCAGCGTGACCACCGAGACCTTGCCGGCGAGCCCGCCGGCGACCGCCGTGCCCACATTGCCGAAGAGCCCGCCGATGCCCGCGGCGATCGCGCCCGTCGGGTCCTCGTTGATGATGATCGAGGGCTCGAGGAAATAGTCGGCCGCGACCCGCTGGCCGGCCTGCTGGTTGGACCCGGCGCGGAACTCGCCCGAATTCCTCTGCTGCAGCGTGATGTCGGTCATCCGGTCGTTCAGCCGCTGCGACCCGATCGAGGTGATGACGAAGCAGTTCGACTGCTGCACCGCGACGCGCAGGATCGGCTCGATCGTGGTCACGCCGGTCGCCGCGTTGAACGCCCCGTACCAGAAGGACTCGCGCCCGTCGTCGACGGCCAGCGTGCCGAGCGGCTCGGCGCAGCGCTCGAGATTGACCGCGGCGTCGACGCTCGCCCCGCCGGCGGCCGAGCCCGACACGGCGGTTCCGCCGCCGCCCTGGCTCACCGAGCCGCCGCCGAGGCACCCGGCCAGCGCCAGCGTCAGGGAAAGCCCCGCGACGCCCTTCACCCAAACAGACATGTTCACCTCGCCGTCCTTGCGGTTTCGCTCCGGGACCGGGATTCGTGTTGGTCCGGTCCCCCCACTCGTGCCTATATACAGCGCCTGCACCCTGCAGGAGACCGTGATTTCGATAAGGGAAGACTGACATGAAAACAGTGATGATCGTCGCAGGCGGCGTTGCCGTCGGGCTGCTCGGGGGGTGCCTCGACACCGCGCCGCGCCCCGAGGCCATCGAGCTCTGCGACAGCGCGGGCTGCCGCGTGGTGCCGGCCGGCACCGCGCTCTACGACCCCGCCACCGCCGTGCCGGACCCGGATCCGCAGGGCATCCTGCCGGGGCTCGTGGCCGAGGCCGAGCGCGACCCCCGCGCGGCGGCCGATCTCGCGATGCGGTTCATGCGGGGCGACGGGATCCGGCAGGACAGCTACCAGGCGGTGCGGTGGATGCGCGACGCCGCCGAGCGCGGCAATCTGCGCGCGCAGGGCGCGCTCGGACGGCTCTATCTCACCGGGCTCGAGGAGGCGGGGCCCGACTACAACGAGGCCGCCAAATGGCTCTCGATCGCCGCCGCGCAGGGCGACCGCGAGGCGGCCGAGCTCGTCGAGCTCGCCGAGGCCGAGCGCGCCGAGGAGCAGGCCTTCCAGGAGGAGATCCGGCGCACCCGCGAGTTTGTCACCCGCACCTACTGGTTCGAGACCGCCTATTTCGGCGGCTACGACTATTTCGGGCCGACGGGCACCGTGGTCTATAACTACTACTGAGCGCGGGCGGGGCGGGGCGCCTCACTCGGCGGCGCGGAGCGGGGCCGGCGGCGTCGTGTCGCGGGCGACCCGGGGGCCCGGCCGCGCCTCGGGCGGACGCTCCCAGAGGATCTCCGGCGGGCCGTCCGGCGCCGCGGCGGCGAGGCGCCGGGCGTGCCGGCGGTCGGCGAAGTAGCGCCGCGCCGCCTCGGAGCCCGCCGCGTAGCGCAGCGTCTCGACCGCGAGCCGGCCCGAGGCATAGGCGCCGCGCCCGATCCATTCCCTGAGCGCCAGCGCGGCCGGCGTGACCACGAGCGTGAGCACGGTCGCCACGCCGAGGCCGAACGCCACCGCGGTCGCGAGGCTCACCCACCAGAGCGCCGTCGGCGCGCCCTGCTGGATCGAGAGATCCGCGAAGTCGATGCTCATGGCGAGCATCATCGGCGTCAGGCCCGCCATGGTCGTGATCGTCGTCAGCAGCACCGGGCGGATGCGGTCCTCGGCGGTGCGCACGATCGCCTCGAGCCGGTCCATCCGCCGCGCGTAGTCCTGGAAGGTGTCGATCAGCACGATGTTGTTGTTCACCACGATCCCGGCGAGCGCGACGATCCCGGTGCCGGTCATGATGATCGAGAACTTCTGCCCCATCACCATCATGCCGATCAGCACGCCCGCGACCGACAGCACCACCGCCGTCAGCACCAGCGCGCTGTTGTAGAGCGAGTTGAACTGCGCCAGCAGGATCACGAACATGAGCCCGAGCGCGCCGAGAAAGGCGTTGGCGAGGAAGGCCTGGCTCTCCTGCTGCTCCTCCCGGTCGCCGGTGAAGAGCGCGCGGATGCCGGCCGGGAAGGGCGCGTCCTCGGCGATCCAGCGCTCGAGCTCGCCGATGATCGCGATGTCGGAGGCGTCCGGCGCCACGTCGGCCCGCACGAGGAAGAAGCGCTCGCCGTCGCGGCGGCTGATCTCCTCGAGCT
>CAZWDE010000089.1:0-10877 GCA_964632555.1 uncultured Limibaculum sp. | reverse complement strand
GCCGCCGCCACCTCGCCGCCGGGGCTCTGGATCGCGGTGTAGATGGCGAGCGGGATCGTGCGCGTCTCGCCGGGGATGTTGGAGACGAAGGTGATGATCGCGCCGAACTCGCCGAGCGCGGCGGCGAAGGCGGTGATGGCGCCGGCGAGGATGCCCGGCAGCGCGAGCGGCAGGGTGACGGTGGCGAACCGGTCGAGCGGGCCGGCGCCGAGGGTCTCGGCGGCCTCGAGCAGCCCGGCATCGACCCCCTCGAGCGCGAGCCGGATCGCGCGCACCTGGAAGGGCAGCGTCATGATCGCCGAGGCGAGCGCCGCCCCCTCCCAGGCGAAGACGAGGCGCAGGCCGAACGTCTCGAGGAGCCACGCGCCGAGCGGCGCCCGCGTCCCGAGGCTGAGGAGCAGCAGGTAGCCCATCACCACCGGCGGCAGAACCAGCGGCAGATGCACGAGCGCGTTGAGCAGCCAGCGCCCCGGAAACCGCCGGGCGAGCGCCAGCGCGAGGAGGAGCGCCACCGGAGCCGCGCCCAGCACCGCGACGCCGGCCACCCGGAGGCTGAGCGCCAGCGCCTCGATCTCGGCCGCGGTCAGCCAGCCGCCCATGGGCCCTCAGTCGACCGCGAAACCGTGGCGCGCGAGCGCCGCCCGCCCCTCGGGCCCGGCGATGCGGGCGAGGAGCGCGCGGGGGCCGGGCCCGTCGCGGCCGGCGACGATCGCGGCGGGGTAGCGGATCGGCGGGTGCGCGGCGGCCGGCACCTCGGCGAGAACCCGCACCGCCGGCTCGACCCGCGCGTCGGTCGCGTAGACGATCCCGAGCGGGGCCTCGCCGACCGCGACGAGCGCGAGCGCGGCGCGCGTGTTGTCGGCCCGGGCGAGACGCGGGGCGAGCGCCGGCCAGAGCCCGAGATGCTCGAGCGCGGCGCGCGCGTAGATCCCCGCCGGCACGTGGTCGGGGTCGCCGACCGCGATGCGCCCCTCGGCGGCGGCGAGGAGCGCGGCGGCGTCGTCCTCCGGGGCCGGGCCGTCGGCCGGGGCGACGACGACGAGGCGGTTGGAGGCGATCTCGGTCCGGCTTGAGGCGGCGAGGAGGCCCGCGGCCTCGAGCCGGTCCATCCAGCCGACATTGGCCGAGACGAAAAGATCGGCCGGCGCGCCGGCCTCGATCTGGCGCGCGAGCGTCGAGGAGGCGGCGTAGGAGGCGCGCACAGGCGCCCCGGTCGCCGCCTCGTGGGCGGCGAGGATCTCGTCCATCGCCTCGGCGAGGCTCGCGGCGGCGAAGAGCGTCAGCGGCTCGCCCGCGCGGGCGGGGGGAATCGCCGCCATCGCGAGAAGCAGAAGGGCGGCGAGGGTCCGGCCGAGGGCGCGGGTCATGGGGCCTCCCGAATCGATATGTGTCCCCGGAGGTATCGCCGCGCGCCGGCGCCCCGATCAAGCGTTATTTCTCGCCGGACATATCCCTCAGCATCGCCGCGAGGGCCGCGATGTCCTCGGCCCCCGCCGCCCGTGCCCGCGCCTCGAGGCGGCGGTAGTGCCCGAGCACCTGTCGCCCCTCCTCGGTCAGCCGGGCGCCGCCGCCTGCCGCGCCGCCCCGGCTCCGCTCGACGAGCGGTCGGCGGAAGATCGCGTTGAGCGTCTCGACGAGCGTCCATGCCCGCTTGTAGCTCATCCCCATCCGCCGTCCGGCCGCGGAGATCGAGCCGGTCTCGGCGATCAGCTCGAGGAGGTCGGCCTTGCCCGGGCCCAGCATCGCGCCCTCCTCGAACACGACGCGGAGGCGGAGGGCGGCCTTGGCGGCGGTGTCGGCCATGGAGGATCGGTCCCTCGGGCCTGCTGCGGGAGGCCCGCGCGATGCTACGGCCGCCGCCCCGGGGGTTCAACGCCCGCGACGGGCGGGGGCGTCACCGCTCGACCCCGAGGCGCCTCAGTGCCCAGGCCCCGGCCGAGAGGACGAGGATCGCGCCCACCCCGAGCAGCGGCAGGCGGAACTCCGCGAGCCACGGGCGGAGCGGCGCGAGCGCCTCGATGCCGGTCCAGCGGTCGATCCGGGCGTCGTAGAGGAGATAGGCCGCGAGGACCGCGCCCCCGAGCGCCGCGGCCGCGGCGAGCCCCGCGAGATGGCGCAGGCCGGTCACAGCAGGCGCACCGAGGCGGGGTCGGCGAGCAGGATCAGCAGGTCGCCGCGGCGCACCACCTCGCCCTCGATCTCGACGGGCCGCGCCACATGATCGAGCACCCAGTCGCCCGCCGGCCCGCCGCCCGCCTCGCCGAGCATCAGGAACCGCGCGCCCATCACCTCGTCGGTGGCGACCAGCACCGGCGGCACGCCGCCGATCAGGCAGAGATTGGCGCAGGCCTTGTGCGCGAGGCCGGTGCCCGGGCGCATGGCGCCGGCGTAGCACTTGCCGTCGCAGACCTCGCCGGTGATCCGCCAGCGGCCCATCGGCTCGTCGGCCGGCGGCTCGGCGGCCCCCTCGGCGGGGTCGATCCGGCCGGCCTGCAGCATGTCGAGGGCGCCCCGGGCGAGCAGGATGCCGGCGGCGGTGACGAGCGCGCCGTCCCGCCCCTCGGCCCGCTCCTGCACGCCGCGCTTGCCCGGGCCCGACAGCATCACCGTGCGCCCGGCCGCGAGATCGCCGGCGGGCTCGGTCAGCGTGAGCGTCGGATAGGGGCGCGCGACGAGGACGCCCGTCAGCTCCTGCCGGCCGAGGTCCCAGCGGAAGGTGCCCCCGCCTGGATCCCGCTGTGTCGAGGAGACGGCGTAGCCGAGGCCCGCGAAGGCCGCGACCGCGAGGAGCGCCACCGCCGGCAGGAAGCGCCGGAGCCCCGGCGGGACCGGCAGGTAGCCCACATAGAAGATGTCGCGCTCAGGCGTCTTCATGGGCGTCCTCGAGGCGGAGCGGCTCGACCGGCGTGCCCGGCGGGTTCGCGCGCGCGTCGACCCAGATCACCCCGTCCCGCAGCGCGAGGCGGTAGGTCGGCACGGTCTCGGTGAAGGGCGCGGGCGAGCGGCCGTCCTCCAGCCGGTACTGGAAGCCGTGCCACGGGCAGGTGACGCAGCCGTCGAGGATCCGGCCCTCGCCGAGCGGGCCGTTCTGGTGCGCGCAGGCGTTCGAGAGCGCGGCGAGCCGGCCCTCGTGCCGGAACACGGCGACGCGCTCGCCCGAGCCGAGACGCACGACCTTGGCCGTGCCCTCGGCGATCTCGTCCGGGCGGCCGACGCGCTCCCACTCGCCCTCCGCGGCCGCCGCGCGGTCGTCGGGCTCGGCGCGGGCCGCCGCCCAGTGGAGACCCGCGACCGCCCCGGCCGAGACCCCCACGAGAACGGCGAAGAGCGGATTGGTCTGCCCCTGCAGGCTGCCGAGCGCGACATGCGCCACCACCGCCGCGTAGGCCGGGTAGATCGCGACATGGATCGCCTTCCACACGGGCGGCGTGAGGAACGAGAGCCAGAAGTCGTGCGAGGTCGCCGCCAGCACCGAGAGCGCGCCGAGCGCGAGGATCCCGAAGAGCTCGAACGGGAAGCCCGCCGCGAGGCCGAAGCTGGTGTTCGAGGCCAGCAGCGCGGTGGTGGGCGTGAGCGGCGAGAAGGCGAAGTACCAGTCCATCACGAAGCCCGCATGGGCGATCGCGACGAGGCAGGCGATCACGCCGAAATGGCGCCGGTTGTAGAGGAGCGGCAGGAAGCGCCGGTCGAGCCGGGCGAGCGGCCCGATGCAGAGGATGGCGCTCAGCAGGAAGAAGGCGCAGGAGCCGAAGGCGCGCATCCGGGCGATCTGGGTGTCGGCGGGGCGCGTCGCGTTCGGGGTCTCGGCGAGGTGCAGGAACACGCCGACATAGGCCACCACCATCGCGACCAGAACGGCGTCGTAGAGCCATTTCGAGCGGGACCATTGCACCGGCGAGTAGACGACGCTCATTCCCCGGCCTCCGGCGGCGCGATCGGCACGGCGGGCGCTTCCGTCGGTCCGTCGGAGCGCACGAGCAGCCCGGCGAGCAGGATCGCCGGGATCGCCGGCGCGAGCCAGCGCCAGATCGCGCCATGCGCGTCGCGCGGCGGGCGATGCCGCGCGAAGGGCCGGTCGCGCCCCCGCTCGAGCGCCGCCCAGCGCCACAGGACGAGCGGCCAGAGCAGCACGATCCCCGGCACGAGGAGCGGGCGGAAGGCATAGGCCCCGCGCGCGTTCTCCTCCACCCGGTCGATCCCCCAGCCGAGGAAGACGACGGCCACCGCGAGACCGAGCCCGACCCAGCCATGCGCCGCGGTCACGAGCCACCCTGCGATCTCGATCTCCGCCGCCGCCATGCCGCCCGTCCGCCGTTGCGCCCGCCGATCAGATAGCGCAGGCTTTCCGACGTGGGAACCGATCCTTAGGGATCCCGCGGCAACGATCGTTTTAAGTCGATTTCGGGGGATCGCCGATGCGCCGGCATGTCGACACGGAAGTGCTGAATTTCCGCTCGGAGCCCGTGGTCGCCGAGGCGACGCGGATCGGGCGGCTGCTGCTCGGCCATCCGGTCGAGGTGCTGGAGGAGGGGCCCGGCCGCTGGCGGCGCGTGCGCACCGAGCTCGACGGCGCGGCGCGCGAGGGCTTCGTCTCGGGCCGGTTCCTGCGCCCGCCCGTCTCCGCGCCGCGGGAGGCGCTGATCGCGGCGGCCGTCGGCGAATGGCGCCGGTTCGAGATGGGCCTCGGGCGCGAGACCGACGATCCCTTCTTCCGCTTCGTCGGCGAGATGTGGGCCTCGATCGGGCTCGACCTCGACGGGCGGGACGACGACATCCCGTGGTCGGCGGCCGCGATCTCGTTCATGGTGCGCCAGGCGGGGCCGGGCTATGCCCGCTTCCGCTTCGCGCCCGCTCACGCGCGCTTCATCCACGACTCGATCCGCCGGCGCGAGGCCGAGGACACCGACACGCCCTTCTGGGGCTTCCGCCTGCACGAGCGCCGGCCCGAGCTCGGCGATCTCGTGTGCCGCGGCCGCACCGACGGGGTGAGCTACGACCTCGCCCGCGCGCAGGAGTTCTTCAAGAGCCACACCGACATCGTGGTGAAGGTCGCCGACGGCAAGGTGCTGGCGATCGGCGGCAATGTGGGCAACTCGGTCGCGATCACGTCCTACCGGCTCAACCCGCTCGGCTTCCTGCTCGAGACCAACCGGGTCTTCGCGCTGCTCGGCAACCGGCTCTGATCGGCGGCGCGCGGCGGGTCCGGCGCCGACCGGCGACTTCCGCGCCGGCACGCTCCCGTTCGCCCGATGTTCCGCCATCAGGTCAACGCTGGCTAATGTCGTCGTTCGCTTTGCTCGACACTTGCTTGACGCTTTCTAGGCCGCGCCTGACCTCGCCGATGGTGAAGGGCTCCGCTGCGTCACCCCCGGCGGTCATCTTCGCGGGCCCCGTCTGCATCAGCGTCTGGCCCTCCTCCGGCGTCATCGGCTCGGCCGAGTCCTCGGGTGTCTTTTTCTCGGCGGCGATCTTGGCGAGCGCGCTCGTCCTCGGAATGGCGGCCTCGGTGGCCGTCTCACTCCGTGCAAACAGCCGGCCATGCGCGAGACCCGCGCGCCGTGCCGGCAAAGCAATCTCGGGCCGGGACGCCGCTGGCAAGCCTTTGCGGCCAGAATAGGTTTGGCAGCGGCCGGCGGGCTGGGGCAGTCTGCGCCGGAACGGGGGCGAGGGGAGGGAAGGGACCGATGCCGCTCGAGATGACCCGCGAGGTGTTCGTCACCTGCGCGCTCACCGGGTCCGGAGGCACGCAGGACAAGAGCCCGCACGTGCCGCGCACGCCGAAGGAGATCGCCGAGAGCGCCGTCGCCGCGGCGAAGGCCGGCGCCGCCATCGTGCACGCCCACGTGCGCGATCCCGAGACCGGCCAGCCCTGCCGCGACCGCGCGCTCTTCCGCGAGGTGACCGAGCGCATCCGCGAGGCCGAGGTCGATGTCGTGCTCAACCTCACGGCGGGCATGGGCGGCGACCTGACCTTCGGCCCCGTGGAGGCGCCGCTGCCGCTCAGCCCGGCCGGCACCGACATGGCCGGCGCCGCCGAGCGCATCGCCCACATCGCCGAGTGCCGCCCGGAGATCTGCACGCTCGATTGCGGCACGATGAACTTCGCCGAGGCCGACTACGTGATGACCAACACGCCCGGCATGCTGCGCGCGATGGCCCGCGGCATGACCGAGGCGGGCGTCCGGATCGAGATCGAGGCCTTCGACACCGGCCATCTCTGGTTCGCCAAGGAGCTGGTGCGCGAGGGCGCCATCCCCGAGCCGGTGCTCGTGCAGCTCTGCATGGGCGTGCCCTGGGGCGCGCCGGACGATCTCAACACCTTTCTCGCGATGGTCAACGCCATCCCCGCCGGATGGACCTTCTCCGCCTTCTCGATCGGGCGCAACGAGATGCCCTATGTCGCGGCGGCGGTGCTGGCGGGCGGCCATGTACGCGTCGGGCTCGAGGACAATCTCTACCTCTCGCGGGGCGTGCTCGCGCGCAACGAGCAGCTCGTCGAGAAGGCGGTCGGCATCGTCGAGGCGATGGGCGCGCGCGTCCTCGGCCCCGGGGAGGTCCGCGAGCGCCTGGCGCTCGAGAAGCGCCCGCCGCTGCCCGCATCCTGAGCCGAAGTCCCGAGAGGTCGCCCATGCTCCGCGCCGCCGTTCCCCCCTGTCCCGCTGTCGCCGCCGCGGCCCTTCTCGCCGCGCTCGCGGCGGCCCCGGCCCACGCCAACCCGCTGTTCGGCGTCTGGTCGATCGAGCCGGTCAGCCAGGCCGCCTGCGACGAGGGATCGGAGACCCGCCTCGTCATCTCCGAGGACGAGCTGCGCTTTCACGAGAGCACCTGCGCCGTCACCTCCTTCGAGGAGGAGATCGAGCGCGGCTGGCACGTGACGGCGCAGTGCACCGCCGAGGGCAGCGACTGGGCGCTCGACGAGCGCTACATCGTGGCCGGCGACCGCATGGTCCGCGGCCTCGAGAGCGGCGTGGCGCTGCCCTACGGGCGCTGCGAGTGAGCGCGCCCGATCCCCATCTCGGCGCCGTGGCCGTCCTCGGCGGCGGCGTGATCGGCGCGGGCTGGGTGGCGCGCCTCGTCGAGAACGGCCTCGACGCGCGGGTCTTCGACCCCGCCCCAGAGGCGCCGCGCCGGATCGAGGCGGTGCTCGCCAACGCCGACCGCGCCTGGGAGCGGCTGACCGTCGCGCCCCGGCCGCCGCGGGGGAGCTGGGCGATGGCCGCCTCGGTCGGCGAGGCGGTGACGGGGGCGGGCCTCGTGATCGAGGCGGTGCCCGAGCGGATCGAGCTCAAGCACGCCGTCTATGCCGAGATCGAGGCGGCCAACGCGACCGCGCTCGTCGCCTCCTCGACCTCGGGCTACAAGCCGAGCGACCTGCAGGCGCCGCTCGCCCATCCGGGGCGCCTGATCGTCGCGCACCCCTTCAACCCGGTCTATCTGCTGCCGCTCGTCGAGATCGTGGCGGGCGCGCGCACCGATCCCTCGGCCGTCCATTGCGCCACCGAGTTCTACGAGAGCCTCGGCATGTTCCCGCTCGTGATCCGCAAGGAGATCGACGCCTTCGTCGCCGACCGCTTCCTCGAGGCGGTGTGGCGCGAGGCGCTCTGGCTGGTGCGCGACGGCATCGCGACGACGGCCGAGATCGACGACGCGATCCGCATGGGCTTCGGGCTCCGCTGGGCGCAGATGGGGCTGTTCGAGACCTACCGGATCGCCGGCGGCGAGGCGGGGATGCGCCACTTCCTCGCCCAGTTCGGCCCCGCGCTCAAATGGCCGTGGACGCGCCTCATGGACGTGCCCGATCTCGACGACGCGCTGGTGGACCTGATCGCGGGGCAGTCCGACGCCCAGGCGGCCGGCCGCTCGATCCGCGAGCTCGAGCGCATCCGCGACGACAACCTCGTCGCGATCCTGCAGGCGCTCAAGGGCACGGGCGAGGGCGGCTGGGGCGCGGGCGCGGTGCTGGCGAGCCACGAGGCGCGGCTGATCGCGCAGGCGCAGGGAGCGGCCCCGGAGCACGACCCCGCGCGCCCGCTCCCGACGCTCGCGCGCACCGTGCCCGGCGCCTGGACCGACATCAACGGGCACATGAACGAGAGCCGCTACGGCCAGCTCTTCTCCGACGCCTCCGAGATGGTGATGGCGATGATCGGGGCCGACGCCGCCTATGTCGCGGGCGGGCTCAGCTATTTCACCGTCGAGATCCACATCCGCTATCTCGACGAGGCGCGCGCGGGCGACCGCGTGACGGTCGAGACGCAGGTGATCGAGGGCGCGGGCAAGAAGCTCCGGCTGTTCCACTGGCTCCGCCACGCCGACGGCCGGCTCCTCGCGACCGGCGAGCAGATGCTGATCCATGTGAGCCTCGAGACCCGCGCGGCCTGCGAGCCGGGCGCGGAGGTCGCCGAGCGCCTCGCGGGCCTCGCCGCCGCGCAGGCCGCGCTGCCCCTGCCCGAGGGCGCGGGCCGCGCCGTCGGCCAGCCGCGATGACGGGGCTTTCGGGCGCCCGGGTTCTCGTCACGGCCGGCGCATCGGGCATCGGCCGGGCCATGGGCGAGGCCTTCGCGACGGCCGGCGCCCGCGTCTGGGTGGCCGACATCGACGCCGGGGCGCTCGGGCGCTGCCCCGAGGCGTGGCAGCGCTGCCCGGTGGACGCGGCCGACGAGGCGGGGCTCGCCGCGCTCTTCGAGGAGATCGGCGCGGTCTGGGGCGGGCTCGACGTCCTCTGCGCCAATGCCGGCGTCGCGGGGCCGACGGCGCCCGTCGAGGCCGTCTCGCTCGCCGACTGGCGGGCCTGCGTCGCGGTCAACCTCGAGGGCGCCTTCCTCGCCGCGAAGCACGCCGCGCCCCTGATGAAGGCCCGGGGCTCGGGCGCGATGATCTTCACCACCTCGACCGCGGGCCTCCACGGCTACCCCAACCGCGCGCCCTATTGCGCCGCGAAATGGGGGGTGATCGGGCTCATGAAGACCGTCGCGATGGAGCTCGGGCCGCACGGCATCCGGGCCAACGCCATCGCGCCGGGCTCGGTCGAGGGCCCGCGCATGGAGGGCGTGCTCGAGCGGCAGGCGGCGCTCCTCGGCACGACGCGCGACGCGCTCTACGCGGGCTGGGCCGCCGGCACCTCGATGCGGACATGGGTGACGGCCGAGGACGTCGCGGCCATGGCCGTCTTCCTCGCCTCGCCCGCCGCGGCCCGCGTCTCGGGCCAGGTGATCGCGGTCGACGGCCACACCGAAACGCCGGACCCCAAGGTCTGAGATCGCCACGACGGGCTGTTCGCGACGCCGGTGTCGGTTTGCGGCGCGCCGGCGCTTGTGCGCCGGCCTAAAGGGCGGGCTCGGCGTCGAGCCGTCTTTCAGGAGAGATCGTCATGACCCCCCGCCTCGCGGGCCGCGCGCTCGCCGTTCTGGTGTCGACCCTCGCCGGGCCCGCCCTCGCCGGTGGCGGCGATCCCGCCCGCGGCGCCTATCTCGCCAACATCATGCACTGCAACGGCTGCCACACGCCGCGCGGGGCGGAGGGCGCGCCGATCATGGAGCGATTCCTTGCGGGCGGCACCATCGGCTTCGAGATCCCGGGCCTCGGCGTCTTCTTCCCGCCCAACCTGACGAGCGATGCCGAGACCGGGCTCGGAGCGTGGACCGACGCCGAGATCGTCGCGGCGGTCCGCGAGGGCGTTCGGCGCGACGGCCGGGTGCTGGCGCCCGCCATGCCGGCCAACGACTACGCCATGCTCTCGGACGCCGACGCGGCGGATCTCGTCGCCTATCTCCGCAGCCTTCCCCCCGTCGTCCATGCGGTCCCGGGCCCCTACGGCCCCGGCGAGCCGGCGCCCGCGCCCCACTACACCGTGGTGCTGCCGTCCGTGGCGAACTGACCGATCCGGCCGGGCGCGCCGACCGTCCGCCCGGCCGCTTTGCCGCCTATCGCCGGCCCCCCGCCGCGCGCTAGGCTCGGCCGCGACAGGGATCGGCCAGAGGAGGCACGGCCATGAACCGCCACGACACGCCCGAGGCCGCCGCGCCGGGCCTCTCCTTCGGGCTTTCGGGCGAGCAGGAGATGATCGTCGCGACGGTGCGCGAGTTCGTCGAGCGCGAGATCTACCCCCACGAGGCGCTCGTCGAGGAGACCGGCGAGGTGCCGCGCGAGATCGCCGACGAGATCCGCCGCAAGACGCTCGAGATGGGCTTCTACGCCTGCAACTTCCCCGAGGAGGTGGGCGGGGCGGGGCTCGGCCATCTCGACTTCGCGCTCGTCGAGCGCGAGCTCGGCCGCGGAGCCATGGCGCTGACGCATTTCTTCGGCCGCCCGCAGAACATCCTGATGGCCTGCGAGGGCGCGCAGCGCGAGCGCTACCTGCTGCCCGCGGTGCGCGGCGAGCGGATGGACGCGCTGGCGATGACCGAGCCCGATGCGGGCTCCGACGTGCGCGGCATGAAATGCACCGCCCGGCGGGACGGCGGGGACTGGGTCATCAACGGCACCAAGCACTTCATCAGCGGAGCCGACCACGCCGATTTCGTGATCGTCTTCGTCGCCACCGGCGAGGACCAGACGCCGCGGGGCCCGAAAAAGCGGATCACCTGCTTTCTGGTCGACCGGGGGCATCCCGGCTTCGAGATCGCGCCCGGCTACCGCTCGGTCAGCCACCGCGGCTACAGGAACATGATCCTGCGCTTCGAGGACTGCCGGCTGCCCGACGCCGCGGTGCTCGGCTCGGTCGACGGCGGCTTCGCGGTGATGAACGAGTGGCTTTACGCGACGCGCATCACGGTCGCCACGATGTCGGTCGGCCGGGCGCGGCGGGTCTTCGACATGGCGCTCGCCCACGCCGCCGAGCGCGAGCAGTTCGGCCAGAAGATCGGCAAGTTCCAGGG
>CAZWDE010000088.1:9056-10886 GCA_964632555.1 uncultured Limibaculum sp. | reverse complement strand
GGCCGACAGCTACCGGCGGCAGCGCAACACGCTGCGCTTCCTGCTCGGCGCGCTCTCGGGCTTCGACGGGGCCGAGCGGGTCGAACCGGCCGAGATGCCCGAGCTCGAGCGGCTGATCCTCCACCGCCTCGCCGAGCTCGACGCCCATGTGCGCGAGGGCTATGCGGCGCACGACTTCCAGGGGGTGTTCCAGGCGCTCTTCGGCTTCGCGACCGGCGACCTCTCGGCGTTCTACTTCGACATCCGCAAGGACGCGCTCTATTGCGACGCCGCCGACAGCCCGCGACGGCGCGCCTGCCGCACGGTGATGGACCTGCTCTTCCACCGGCTCGTGACCTGGCTCGCGCCGATCCTCGTCTTCACGATGGAGGAGGTGTGGCTCGCGCGCTTCGGCGAGGGCGACCACTCGGTGCATCTCGAGGACTTCCCCGAAACCCCGGGCGCGTGGCGCGACGCCGCGCTGGCCGAGCGCTGGGCGCGGATCCGGGCGGCGCGGCGCGTGGTCAACGGCGCGCTCGAACTCGCCCGGCGGGACAAGGCGATCGGCGCCTCGCTCGAGGCGGCGCCGACGCTCTACGTCGGCGATTCGGCGCTCGCGGCGACGCTCCGCTCCGTCGACATGGCCGAGCTCTGCATCACCTCGGGGCTCGCCATCGTGGCAGAGGACCCGCCGAACGAGGCCTTCCGGCTCGACGATCCGGGGCTCGGCGTGGTCTTCGAGCGGGCCGAGGGGGCGAAATGCGCCCGCTGCTGGCGGATTTCCGAGGAGGTCGGGCGCCAGACGCGGCCCGATCTCTGCGCCCGCTGCGACGCTGTGATCGCGCGCACCACCCAGAGATGAATCCCCCCGCGATGCACATTGCCTCAATCTGGCCCCACAGGGCCGCCCGGCAGCCAAATTTTCGGCGCGTTCGCAGTTCATTTACCCCTAAGGTTGTAAGTGAGGCCGAGGCGACCTGCTGTCCGGCCGCGTTTCGAGAGGGGCATCTCACCATGACCGCGCTGATTATCGCGCTCGCCGGTCAGGCCCTGGCGGGTATTGCGCCACACGCCGCGATCGAGGCTCCGTCGTCCCGCCTGTTCCGCACCGAGGCCGGCCTCGAGATCCGGCTGCCCGAGATCGCCGGGCTCACCTGCGCCGAACGGGAGTCGCTGCTCGCGCGCATCGACCGGACCAACTACCGCGCCGAGGGCATCCCCGAGCCGGCCGATCCCGATTTCGCGCTGTTCCAGTACGAGGACAGCCTGTCCCGCGCCATCTTCCACGACTGCATCCTCGACGCCCATGGCGGCGTGTCCTCGACCGTGATCTTCACCGACGGCTTCGAGGGGCGGTGACCGACGAACCGCCGCCTCCCGCGCGGGCCCGGCGCCCCGTCCGGCTCCTCGCGGCCACCGCGCTGACCGTCTGGATCGCCGACCGCGCCTCGAAGCTCGCGGTGATCGAGGGGCTCGACCTCGCCGCGCTCGGCCGGATCGAGGTGGCCCCGCCCTATCTGGTCTTCGTGATGGCGTGGAACCGGGGCGTCAATTTCGGCCTGCTCGGCTCGGCCGACATGCGCTGGCTGCTCACGGGCCTCGCCGTGGTCGTCAGCGCCGCGCTCGCCTGGTGGTCGCTGCGCCGGGGCACGGCGCCGCTTCTCCTCGGCGCGGGGCTGGTGATCGGCGGCGCGCTCGGCAACGCGTGGGACCGCGTGCAATACGGCGCGGTGGCCGACTTCCTCAACATGAGCTGCTGCGGGATCGACAACCCCTTCGCCTTCAACATCGCCGACGTGGCGATCGTGCTCGGCGCGCTGCTGATCGCCTGGAAGGCCTGAACCGCGCCCC
>CAZWDE010000088.1:0-8956 GCA_964632555.1 uncultured Limibaculum sp. | reverse complement strand
CGCCCCGCGCCCGGCCGCCGCCGGGGCCGGGATTGCGTCGGCGCGCCATGCGGGGCATGGTCCGGACGACAGGATCCGCGCCGGATCCGGGGAGGTTCCGCCATGACGAAACCCGTCGCCGCCCTTGCCGCCCTCGCGGCCACCGCCGCGCTCGCGGGCTGCGACACGATCGGCAACCCGATCGAGGCGATCACCACCAAGAAGCCCTCGCCCGACGAGTTCCAGGTGATCGCGCGGCGCGGGCTGCAGCTGCCGCCGGGGCTGCAGTCCTCCACGCTGCCCGAGCCGCGGCCGGGCGCGGCCTCGCCGCTCGACCCCGACCCGCAGGCCGAGGCGATCGCGGCCCTGACGGGCGCCGCGCCCCCGCCGCAGGCGACCGCGATCAGCCGGGGCGAGGCCGCGCTCCTCGCGGCGGCCGACGCGCAGGCCGCCTCGCCCGACATCCGCACGCGCATCGCCGCCGAGAACCGCGAGATCGAGGCGAACGAGCCCTACCGCCCGCCGACGATCTTCGAGCTCTTCAGCGGCGACGACGACATCGACCCGGACACCGTGATCGACCCCGCGGCCGAGGCGCGCCGGCTGCAGGAGAGCGGCGTCGCCACGCCGACGAGCGCCCGCGCGCTCGCCGAGGAGGCCGAGCGCCGGGCGGCCGAGGAGGCCGAGGCGGCCGCGGCGGAGGCGCCGCCCGAGCCGGGCTCGATCGGCACGCCGCGCTTCTTCACGTCGATCCCGAACGACAGCATCACCGACTGAGCGGCGCGCGCGACGCGATCGTGACGCGGCGCGTCTGGCGCGGTCGCCGGGCGAGGGCTATGTCCCGACGAAACGGGTCGATCGGAGGAACCCCATGCCGCCTCTTCGCGCCGCCCTCGCGGCCGTCTCAACCGTCTGCGCCCTCGCCCTCCCCGCCGCCGCCGCGCCCAAGGTCTCGAGCTTCACGCTGGAGAACGGCCTGCGCGGCGTGGTGATCGAGGACCACCGCGCGCCCGTCGTCACCAACATGATGTGGTACCCGGTGGGCGCCGCCGACGAGCCCTGGGGCAAGTCGGGCATCGCGCATTTTCTCGAGCACCTGATGTTCAAGGGGACCGACGAGATCCCCGAAGGCGCCTTCTCCAAGATCGTCGCGGCCAACGGCGGGTCGGACAACGCGTTCACGAGCTACGACTACACCGGATACTTCCAGCGCATCGCGTCGGACCGGCTCGAACTGGTGATGGAGATGGAGGCCGACCGCATGGTCGATCTCGTGATCTCCGAGGAGGTGACGGCGACCGAGCGCGACGTGATCCTCGAGGAGCGCAACCAGCGCACCGAGAACAGCCCGCAGGCGCTGCTCGGCGAGCAGATGAACGCGGCGCTCTTCCAGAACCACCCCTACGGCATCCCGGTGATCGGCTGGCGCCACGAGATGGAGGGGCTGACGCGCCAGGACGCGCTCGACTTCTACGAGCGGTTCTACGCGCCCGACAACGCGATCCTCGTGGTGGCCGGCAACGCCGACCCCGCCGAGGTCGAGCGGCTGGCGCGCGCGCATTTCGGCCCGCTCGAGCCCTCGGGCCGTCCGCCCGAGGCGCGCCCGCAGGAGCCGCCCCAGCGCGCGCCGCGGCGGGTCCGGCTCGAGGACGAGCGGGTGCGCCAGCCCTATGTCGTGCGGAACTATTTCGTGCCGAGCCGCGGCAGCGCCGATCCCTCCGAGGCGGCCGCGCTCGAGATGCTCTCGCGCATCCTCGGCTCGGGCGTGGCGTCGCGCTTCGCCGAGCGGCTCGAGCTCGGCGACAAGACCGCGGTCGACGCCGGGGCCTACTATTCGGGCTCGGCCCGCGACGCGACGGACTTCACGATCTATGCCGTGCCGGCCGACGGCGTCGATCTGGCGACCGTCGAGGCCGGGCTCGACGCGGCGCTGGCCGAGATCGTCGAGCACGGGCCGACCGAGGAGGAGATGGAGCGGGTGCGCCGCACGATCCGCGCCGATTTCATCTACCAGCAGGACAGCCAGATGTCGCTCGCCCGGCGCTACGGCGCCGAACTCGCCATGGGCTTCTCCCTCGCGGAGATCGAGGCCTGGCCCGGCGAGTTCGAGGCGGTCACGGCCGAGGACGTGCGCCGGGTCGCCGCCGAGTATCTCGTGCCCGAGCGCTCGGTGACCGGCTGGCTGATGGAGAAGACGACGGAGGAGCAGGGCTGATGATCCGCACCACCCTCACCGCCGCCTGGCTCGCGCTCGCGGCGATCCCGGCCCAGGCGATCGAGATCCAGGAGACCACGAGCCCCGGCGGCGTCGATTTCTGGCTGGTCGAGGAGCCGTCGATCCCGATCGTCTCGATCGACATCGCCTTCGAGGGCGGCTCGCGGCTCGACCCCGAGGGCCGGGCCGGGCTCGCCCGGATGACCATGGCGCTGCTCGACGAGGGCGCGGGCGATCTCGACGCGGTCGCCTT
This sequence comes from uncultured Limibaculum sp., assembly GCA_964632555.1. Lineage (GTDB taxonomy): Bacteria > Pseudomonadota > Alphaproteobacteria > Rhodobacterales > Rhodobacteraceae > Thermohalobaculum. The sequence goes on along the minus strand of CAZWDE010000088.1, from coordinate 6,509 downwards.
CGCCAAGGAGCGCGACCGGCTCTCGGCGCGCTTCGGCTTCTCCGCCGAGCGCGACGCGGTCGAGGTGAGCGCGACCATGCTGGCCGAGGAGGCGGAGCCGAGCGCCGCGCTGCTGGCCTCGGCGCTTGCCGAGCCGCGCTTCGATCCGGACGCGGTCGAGCGCGTGCGCGGCCAGATCCTCGCGCGCCTCGCCGCCGACCAGACCGATCCGCGCGACGTCGCGAGCCGGGCGTGGTTCGCCCGCGCCTTCCCCGACCACCCCTACGGCACGCCGTCGGACGGCACCATCGAGGCCGTGCGCGCGATCACCGGCGAGGACCTCCGCGCGGCGCGCGCGCAGCTGCTGACCCGGGCCAACGCGACCGTCGCGGTGGTCGGCGCGGTCGACGCCGCGGCGGCGGGCCGGCTGGTCGACACGATCCTCGGCGGGCTCGCCGAGGGCGAGCCGCTGCCCGCGCCCGAGCCGGTCGGCCCGCCGCCGCCGGGCACCGAGGTGGTGACGCTGGCCGTGCCGCAGTCCGTCGCCATCTTCGGGCAGGCGGGGATCGCGCGCGACGACCCCGACTTCTTCCCGGCCTTCGTGATGAACTACGTGCTCGGCGGCGGCGGCTTCTCCTCCCGGCTGATGGAGGAGGTGCGCGCCAAGCGCGGCCTCGCCTACGGGGTCTACGCCTACCTCTCCGATCTCGAGGCGGCCGATCTCTACATCGGCAGCGTGCAGACCGCCAACGAACGCGTGGCCGAGAGCCTCGAGGTGATTCGCGCGGAATGGCGGCGGATGGCCGAGGAGGGCGTGACCGAGCAGGAGCTCGCCGACGCCAAGCGCTACCTCACCGGCGCCTTCGCGCTCCGCTTCGACAGCAACTCCAAGATCGCCGGCTATCTCGTGTTCCTCCAGCGCGAGGAGCTGGGCACCGAGTACCTCGACACGCGCAACCCGATGATCGAGGCGGTCACCCGGGAGGACGTCGCGCGCGTGGCGGCGCGGCTGCTCCAGCCGGACGCGCTCTCGATCGTGGTGGTCGGCGAGCCCGCCGGGCTCTGAGCGGCGGGTGGAGACGGTCCGGACGGTCGCCGACCTGCGCGCCCGGGTCGGCGCCTGGCGCCGGACCGGCGCGCGGGTGGCGCTCGCGCCCACCATGGGCGGTCTCCACGCGGGCCATCTCGCCCTCGTTGCGGCCGGCCGGGCCGCCGCGGAGCGGGTGGTGGCGACGATCTTCGTCAACCCCACGCAGTTCGGCCCCGGCGAGGACTTCGAGGCCTATCCCCGCGACGAGGCGGCCGACGCCGCGATGCTCGCGGGCGCGGGCACGGATCTCCTCTACGCGCCGCCGGTCGGGGAGATGTATCCCGAGGGCTTCGCGACCGCCGTCCGCGTCGCCGGGCTGACCGACGTTCTCGACGGGCGCGCGCGGCCCGGCCATTTCGACGGCGTCGCGCAGGTGGTCACCAAGCTCCTCAACCAGGCGCAGGCCGATGTCGCGCTCTTCGGCGAGAAGGACTGGCAGCAGCTCGCGGTGATCCGCCGGCTGGCCCGCGACCTCGACATCCCCACCGAGATCCGCGGCGTGCCCACGGTGCGCGAGCCGGACGGGCTGGCGATGTCCTCGCGGAACCGGTATCTGACGGCCGAGGAGCGGGCGCTCGCGCCGTCGCTCCACCGGGTGCTCTCGGCGGCGGCGGCCCGGATCGGGGCGGGCGCGGCGCCGGGGCCCGAATGCGCGGGCGCGGCGGCGGCGGTGGCCGAGCTCGGCTTCGCGCCGGTCGACTATGTCGAGTGCCGGTCGGCAACGGCCCTCGCACCCGTCGAGCGCCACGACCCGGCCGTGCCGGCGCGGGTCTTCGCCGCGGCGCGGCTCGGCCGGGCCCGGCTCATCGACAACGTGCCCGTGACGGCGAGGGGAGAGGCGGCACCGTGAGCGCGACGACCTGGACGAAATCGATCGACCTGCCGCCGGTCTGGCTGCTCGGTCACATGGCGCTGGCCTGGTTCATGGCCGAGGTCTGGGCGCCGCTCGGCTCGCTGCTGCTCTGGCCGGGGCTCGCGATCATGGCGGCCTCGTTGGCGCTCGCCGTCTGGGCGATCCTCGCGATGCGCCGGCAGGCGACGACGCCCAATCCCCATGGCGAGCCCACCGCGCTCGTGACCGGCGGGCCCTTCCGCTTCTCGCGGAACCCGATCTACCTCGCCGACATGGGGCTGCTGGCGGGCTGGTGCCTCGCCCTCGGCACCCTCGCGGGGCTCGTGCTGCTCGCGCCGCTCTACGTGGTGCTCGGGAGCCGCTTCATCCGGCCGGAGGAGGCGCGGCTCGCGGCCGCGTTCGGCGAGCCCTACCGCGCCTATGCGGCCCGGGTGCGCCGCTGGCTCTAGCCCTTCGCGGCCCGGGATGCGGGCTCGGCGAGCCGCGCCGCGAACCAGTCGAGCACCCGGACGAGCCAGCCCTCGGGCGCCGCGTGCCCGCCCGGATGGAGCTCGAGATCGATCCGCCCGGCCGCGCAGCTGTCCCAGTGCCGGAGCCAGAGCGCGCCGCGCTGCGCCGAACGGTCCGGCTGGCGCGCGGCGCAGCCGAGCGTCTCGCGCAGGCGCTTGAGGCTCGCGAAGACATCGCCCTGCACGATCTCGCCGCCACGGAACGACCGCCCCTCGAGCGGCACCACGCGGTCGGCCCAGCCGTGGCTGTGATAGAGCGCCACCGCCCCCGCGCACCTCTCGGGCAGCGGCTCCCAGAACGCGCCCGAGAGCGGCGCGTAGGCACGGAAGAGGCCGGGCCGCTCGCAGGCGACGTCCCACACGAAGGAGCCGCCGCGCGAGAAGCCCGACAGCAGCACGCGCTCGCGGTCCACCCCCCGGCCGGCCGCGTCGGCCAGCACCGCGTCGAGGAAGGCGAGATCGTCGCGCGGATGGGGCCGCCCGTCGCGCACCGCCCAGTCGCGCTGGGTGCGGCCCGCGCGCGGGATCCCCTCCGGCAGGATGAGCGCGTAGCCCCGCTCCGCGATCGTGCCGCCGTCGTCGAACCGGCCGAGCGCCGCGCGCGAGCTGGCCCCCCAGCCGTGAAGGTGCAGCACCGCCGGCACGGGCCCCTCGACGCCCTCGGGCAGCACGAGGCGATAGGCGCCGCCCGGAACCTCGCAGAGATCCTCGCCGCCGACACAGGCCGCGGCCGGGGCGGCGAGCAGCGCGAGCGCGACGACGCAGGGCAGAAGACGCATGGGGCGGCACCTCCGTCAGCGTCCGTCGCGCCATGCGACGGTCTCGCGGTCACATAGCGCGCCCGCCCGCGCCGGCACCCGCCGCGGTCAGCGCCCGGCCGCGGCGGCGACGAGCGCCGGGCCGATCGCCGCCTCGAACTCCGCCCAGACCGGGCGCATGGCGGCGCGCCACGCCGCGCGCTCCTCGCCGCTCAGCTCGTGCACCGCCATGCCGCCCGCGACGAGGCGGGCCTTCGCCGCCTCGCCCCGCTCGAACACGAGCCGGTTGCGCTCGTGGGTCACCTCCGCCACGACCCGCTCGAGACCGGTGCGCAGGGCCGGGTCGAGCCCCTCCCACGCGTCGCGCGCGGCGACGAGGACGAAGGCGGCGACGCTGTGGTTGGTCTCGACCGCGTGGGCCTGCACCCGGTGCAGGTTCCACTCGGACATGGTGACCCACGAGCTGTTCTGCCCCTCGATCACCCGGTCGCGCAGGGCGTGGTAGACCTCGGGCCGGGTGAAATCGATCCACGCCGCCTCGAGCGCGGTGAAATAGGCCCGCTCGATCTCCGAGAGGCCGGCCGCGAAGGTGAGCCCGGCGGCGTCCCCGGGCCGGCGGACCGGGCGGTCGGCGCTGATCTGCTCGAACCCGTCGATCCAGAGCGCGAGACCGGTCACCCCGGCCGCCGCCCCGGCCGAGCGGAGCGCGCGGCCCTCGGGCGCGGCGTCGAAGGCGAGAACGTCCTCGATCCCGTCGAAGAGGAAGGGCAGATCGTAGAGGAGGAAGGCCGGGCTCAGCCCTCCGAGCGCCGATGCGTCGACGGCGGCGAGATCGATCCGGCCCGCCGCGAGCGCGGCGACCGTCTCCCGTCCGTCGCCCGCGGACCACGGCGTCGCCTCGAGGCAGAGCCGCCCGTCGAGCGCCTCGCCGACCCGCTCGGCGAGGAGCCGCATCGCCTCCGCCGGGGCGGCACCGGCCGCCGGACCGGTATCGGCGACCCGGAGCGTGGCCACGCCGGGCTCGCAGGCGGCGGCGGCGGCGGGAAGAGCGAGGAGCATGAGCGGAAGGGCCAGGCGCATGGGGCGTCTCGTCGGCTGCGGCGCAATCACGGATGTGTACCGTTCTTCGCCTGCCCCGCGTCGTCACCCCCGCTCGCGGGCGCGTGATGGCCCGTGCGCGGCGGGTCAGCGGCCCTTCCAGACCGGATCGCGCTTTTCCGCGAAGGCGCGCGCGCCCTCCGCCTGGTCCTCGGAGCCGTAGAGCCGGTCGACGGTCGCGAGCTGGCGCTTGCCGATGCGGCTCATCATGTCGTGGAAGCGCGCGTCCTCGGCCTCGCGCACGATCTCCTTGATCGCGGCGTAGACGAGCGGCGGGCCGGAGGCGAGGAGGCGGGCGAGCTCCCACGCCGCCTCCATGAGCCGCCCGGCCGGCACGACCTCCCTCACGATCCCGAGCCGGTGCGCCTCGGCCGCGTCGAACCAGCGCCCGGTCAGCAGCAGGTCCATCGCCACATGATAGGGGATGCGCTTCGGCAGCCTGACCGAGGCGGCGTCGGCCACCGTGCCCGAGCGGATCTCGGGCAGCGCGAAGCTGGCGTGCTCGGCGGCGAGGATCAGGTCGGCCGAGAGCGCGAGCTCGAGACCGCCGCCGCAGGCGATGCCGTTGACCGCCGCGATCACCGGCTTGTTCATCTGGCCGAGCTCCTGCAGCCCGCCGAAGCCGCCGACGCCGTAGTCGCCGTCGACGGCGTCGCCCTCCGCGGCCGCCTTGAGGTCCCAGCCGGCGCAGAAGAACTTCTCGCCGCCGCCCGTCACGACCGCCACCCGCAGCTCGGGATCGTCGCGGAACTCGCGGAAGGTCTCGCCCATCTGCCGCGAGGTGGCGAGATCGATCGCGTTGGCCTTCGGCCGGTCGAGCGTGACCTCGAGGATATGGCCCTCGCGGCGGATCCTCAGCGGGCCGTCGGTCATGTCTGTCCCCCGGATGGGCCGCTCAGCGGCCGAGAATGGCCTCGTGGTCGCCGGCCAGCGCCGTGCGGGTGAGCGCCGCGACCAGCACGGGATACTCCGCATCCGGCACGAGGCGCGCAAGCGCCGCGGCGTCCCGGGGCAGGCCGAGCTTGCCCGCCGCCTCGGCCGTCTTGCGGTCGACGAAGGGGAAAAGCTCCGCCCAGGCCGCCTGCGCCTCGCGGAAGAAGATGTCGACCCCGACATCGCCGATGCCCTTGAAGGCCTTGAGGCGCGCGCGCTCGGCGGCGGGCTCGCGGCCGGCCGCGGACCGGAGCCGGCGGAGATCGCCGCCGTAGTCCGCCAGCAGGGTCTCGGCCGTCTCGCCCAGCATGCGCGCGGTGCGCTCGTCGAAGCGCGCATAGCCATGGGCGTTGAGGATCTCGACCCGGCGCTGCCAGCCCGCCTCGGCCATCGCCGCGGCGGTGGTGAGCCCGGCCTCGGCGAGCGCCCGGGCGGCCCGCGTCGCCTGGTCGGCGGCGATCCGCGCGGAATAGAGCAGCGCGGCGGTCAGCCAGCGGAAGAGGGCCGAGGGCGTGTTCGCCGCGATGTCGATGCCGAGCTCCTCGCAGAAGGTCTCGCCGTGCCGCGCCAGCAGGGCGGCCACGACGGCGTCGGTGGCGTCGGCGTCCGGGTCGGTCATTCGGCGCTCCTTCGCCTTGGGGCGACGGGGAAACGCGGGCGGTCAGCCGGGCGTTCCCCCGCCGTCGGGCCCGGCCAGACGGAGCAGCGCGTCGGCCGCCCAGACGCCATGGGGCGTGACGATGAGCGGGTTGATCTCGAGCTCGACCAGCCGGTCGGCCTCCGCGGCCGCGAAGCGCTCGAGCGCGGCGACGGCCTCGAGCGCGGCGGCGATGTCGCCCGCCGGCTTGCCCCGGTGTCCCTCGAGCAGCCGGGTCACCCGGAGGCGCGCGAGCGCGGCCCGCACCGCCTCGGGCCCCGCCGGCAGCAGAAGCGTCGCGCTGTCGGCCAGCAGCTCGGTCAGCGTGCCGCCGGCGCCGATCGTCAGGGCGAGGCCATAGGGCGGCTCGCGGGTGATCCCGAGCAGGAGCTCGCCCACCCCGCCCGTCACCATCCGCTCGACGAGGAAGCCGCCCGGCGCGGGGACCGTGCAGGCCGCCGCCAGCACCTCCTCGGGCGTCGCGAGACCGAGGCGCACGGCGCCGGCCTCGGTCTTGTGCGCATGGCCGAGGCCCTTCAGCGCCAGCGGCGGCCCGAGCGCGCGCGCGGCCTCGGCGGCCACGGCGGGCGCGGCGGCGCGGCGGCCCTCCGGGACCGGCACCCCCGCGGCGGCCAGCCGGCGCTTGGCCTCC
>CAZWDE010000087.1:0-10987 GCA_964632555.1 uncultured Limibaculum sp. | reverse complement strand
CGCCGAGCTGGTCGCCGATCGTGTAGGACGGGTTGAGCGAGGTCATCGGCTCCTGGAAGATCATCGCCATCCGGTTGCCGCGGATGTCCGACATCCGGCGTTCGGACAGGCCGCGCAGGTCCTCGCCGAGGAGCGCGAGCCGCTCCGCGCGCCGCGCCGCGGTCTTCGGCAGGAGCCCCATCAGCGCGAGCGAGGTCAGCGACTTGCCGCAGCCAGACTCGCCCACGATGGCGAGCGTCTCGCCGCGCCCGACCTCGAGGTCGAGCGCCTGCACCGGGTGCAGCGTGCCCTGCGCCACGGGGATGTCGACCGAGAGCCCGCGCACCTCGAGGATCGGCTCGCCCCGGGCTTCCGCGGTCAATTCCGGTTCTCCGGCGCCGTCACGTCGCGGAGCCCGTCGCCGAGCAGGTTGATCGCCAGCACCAGCATGAAAAGCGCCGCGCCCGGGATCGCGATCAGCCACGCGTCGAAGAACATCAGCCCCTTCGCCTCGGAGATCATCAGGCCCCAGGAGGGCTGCGGCGGCTGCACGCCGAGCCCGAGGAAGGAGAGCGCGGCCTCGAGCAGGATCGCGTGGGCAAGCTCGATGGTCGCCACCACGATCAGGCTCGGGGCCACGTTGGGCAGGATCTCCGAGAGGATGATGTGGGCGCGCGAGCAGCCGATCGCCTCGGCCGCCGTGACGAAATCGCGGTTGCGCATCTGCATGGTGACGGAGCGCATCACCACCGCGAACTGGTCCCAGATCAGGAGCCCCAGAACCCAGATCACCACCGTGAGCGACGAGCCGATCAGGCTCACCACCGCGATCGCCACCAGCACCACGGGCAGCGAGAGCCGCGTGGTGATGATGAAGTTGCACACCATGTCGACCCGGCCGCCGAAATAGCCGGCGAGAATGCCGATCGTGCTGCCGATCACGAGCGAGATCGCCATCGCCGAGAAGCCGATCAGGAGCGAGATCCGCGCGCCGTAGAGGAGGCGCGAGAGATAGTCCCGCCCCAGCATGTCGGTGCCGAGCGGGTGCTCCCAGGTGGCCTTGGCGCTGTCGAACCAGACGGGCGGGATCAGCTTGCGGTCGAGCACCTGGTCGTAGGGGTCGTGCGGCGCGAGCAGCGGCGCGAGGATCGCGACCGCGAAGATCGCGAGCAGCACCGTCGCGCCGAAGACGAAGCCCGCATGGCCGAACACGCGGCGGCGGAAGAGGCTTGCCGGGCTCGGCGCGAGGATGCGCCCCGCGGCGGCCTCGGATGTGGCGATGCCGGGGTCGGTCGCGGTCATCTCAGGCGGTCCTCAGTCGGGGGTCGAGCCAGGCGTTGAGCAGGTCGGCCACGAAGGTCAGCACGATGTAGAAGAGGCTGAGCACCAGCACGATCGCCTGCATCATCGGCAGGTCGGCGCGCTGGATCGACTCCCAGGCGAGATAGCCGAGCCCGTTGATCGCGAAGATCGTCTCGATGACGATGGACCCCCCGAGCATGAAGCCGAACTGCACGGCGGCGAGCGAGACCACGGGGATGATGGCGTTGCGGAGCGCGTGCTTGAAGAGCACCGTGCGCGGGCGCAGCCCCTTGGCGCGGGCGGTGCGGATGTAGTCGGCCTGCAGCACCTCGAGCATCCCGGCGCGGGTGAGCCGCATCACCACGGGCGTCACGTAGTAGCCGAGCGCGATCGAGGGCATCACGAAGTTGGCCCACGAGTCCGAGCCCGTGATCGGCAGCAGCCGCCAGGTGATGCCGAACCAGAGCACGAGCGTCAGCGCGAACCAGAAGGAGGGCATCGCCTGCCCGATCACCGCGATGGTGAGGGCCGCGCGGTCGATCAGGCTGTTGGGCCGGATCGCGGCGACCACCCCGAGCGGGATCGAGAGCGTCAGGGCGAAGAGGAGCGCGCAGGCGCCGAGCAGCATCGTCGTCGGCAGCCGCTCGAAGATCACGTCGGCCACCGGCTCGCGGAGATAGTGGGACTGGCCGAAATCGCCCTGCATCGCGCGCCACAGCCAGTCGAGATACTGCACGACGATGGGCCGGTCGTAGCCGTAATAGGCGCGGATCGCCTGGATGTCCGCCTCGGTCGCGGCCTCGCCCGCGAGCGCGACCGCCGGGTCGCCCGAGAGATAGATCATCGAGAAGGTGATCAGCGAGACGGTCAGCGCCACGAGCACCGCGACGCCGAGCCGCCTCAGGAGATATCCGGCCATCCTGCCGCCCCGCCGCTCGGGCCCGCCCGCGGGCGGGCCCCGCGCCTCAGGTCACTTCCACGACGCGGCGTAGAAGCGGGGGATCTCGTCCGGCGTCGGCTCGAAGTCGAGATCCTGGGAGAAGGCGTAGTACTTGGCATAGGTGAACATCGGCACCCAGTAGGCCTCCTCGGCGATCCGCGTCAGCGCCTCCTTGTAGGCGGCCTTGCGGTCGGCCGCCTCGACGGTGGTGTTGCCGCGCTCGAGCGCCGCCACGACCTCCGGATCGCCGCCCGGCCCCGAGGGATCGTCCTTGCCGCCCGAGAAGAAGTGGCTCGTCGAGGCCGACACGTCGGGGATCGAGTTCGAGCCCCAGGTCATGTGCGCGACCGGCGTCTCGCCGCCCCAGATGAGATCGCGCAGCGCGCGGTACTGGAGGAAGTTGAGGTTGGCCCGGAGCCCGACCTTGGCGAGATCGCCGATCACGGCCTCGGTGAACTCGCGCTGACGGTAGGCGTAGATGTCGAACTCGAAGCCGTCCGGGTAGCCCGCCTCGGCGAGCAGCGCGCGCGCCTTCTCCGGGTCGTGCCCGTATTGCGGCACGTCCTGCGTGCAGCCGAACTGGTCCGGGTGGCAGGCGGAGTGGATCACCTCGGAGGCGGGCCCGACGAGGTTGCGCGTGATCGCCTCGCGGTCGATCGCGTGGGCCACCGCCTGGCGCACCCGCTTGTCGGTGAAGTAGTCGACGTCGGAGCGGCCGGCGACGTCGAAGGTGAGATAGGAGATCCGCATCGTCTTGGCGTTGGCGACGTCGACCGGCCCGGCGGTCTCGAGCCGCTCGGCCTGGTCCTTCGGCACGTCCCAGATCCAGTCGATCCCGCCGGTCAAGAGCTCGGCGATCTGCGTGTTCGGCTCCTTGATCGTGCGGAAGTGGATCTTGCCGATCGCCGGCGTGCCCTTCGGCCCGCCCTCGTAATAGTCGGCGTTGGCCTCCCAGTGGACATACTCGCCCGCCTTGGTCTCGACCCATCTGTAGGGGCCGGTGCCGACGGGATCGACGGCCGAATAGTCCTTCTTGCCGTCCGCCCCCACCGGCGCGCTCTCGTAGTGGCCCTCGGGCACCACGAAGATCGCGCCCGCGAGATAGGCGAGCGCGGCCGGGAACGGCGCGTCGAGATGCAGCCGCACCCGGTTGTCGCCGATCTGCTCGGCGCTCTCGAGCCAGCTGACGTTCTGCGTGGTCAGAACGCCGCTCTCGGGGTTCGCGACGTGGTTGACCGTGTAGACGACGTCCTCGGGGCCGAAGCTCGAGCCGTCGTGGAAGGTCACGCCCTCGCGCAGCGTCAGGTCGAGCGTCGTGTTGTCCTGCCACTGCCACTCGGTCGCGAGCAGCGGCTCGTACTCGCCGGTCTCGAGATTGCGGAACAGCAGCGCGTCCCAGCCGAGATGGCCCATGATCACGAGCTCTCGGGTGTTGTTGTAGTAGGGGTCGACCACCGCGACCTCGCGGTCGGTCGACCAGGTCAGCGTGTCGTCCGCCTTGCCCGCGAGCGCCGGGGCCGCGAGGCCCGCCAGCGCGACCGTGGCCGCCGACGCGGCGATTGCCCGGAAATCCATCGTCACACCTCTCCTGTTGGGCCCGTCGCTGCGGGCCGCTCGCGCGCCGGCTGTGCCCGCCGGCGTCTCTGATGACGAAACCTTGTCACCCGGATCGCGGGGGTTCAAGCGGGCTCTCGCACCGCAACCGACCATTCGCGCTGTCCACCGGCCGGCAGACGGCTATGCTCGCGCGATGCAGAGCCTCGCCACCGCCGCCCTCGCGCCCCCGAAATCGGTCACCCACGGCATCCTCTGGATGCTCGTCTCCTGCGCCTTCCTCTCGGGCGTCGCGGTCTGCGGGCGCTACGCCGCGCTGGCCGGCGTCGCGCTCTTCCAGATCGTGCTGCTGCGCCTCGCCTTCGCCGCGCTCGCGATGACGCCGATCCTCGCCCGGCGCGGCTGGGGGATGATCCGCACGCCGCATCTGCGGCTCTATCTGGTGCGCGTCGCGATGGGGCTCCTCGCCATGACGACGTGGTTCGGCGCGATCTCGCTCGCGCCCGTCGGCGAGGTGACGGCGATCGCCTTCCTGATGCCGCTCTTCGCCACGATGGGCGCCGCGCTGTTCCTGCGGGAGCGGGTCGGCCCGCGCCGCTGGGGAGCGATCGGCGTCGGCTTTCTCGGCGCGCTGGTGATCCTGCGCCCCGGGCTCGTCGACAGCTCGGCCGGCACGTGGCTCGCGGTGCTCTCCGCGCTCTTCATGGCGGCCTCGAGCCTCTTCATCAAGCAGCTCGCCGACCGGGACCATCCCGACACGGTGGTGCTGATCACCACGCTGATGCAATGCGCGCTGGCGCTCGGCCCCGGCATCTGGGTCTGGCAGCCGCTCGAGGCCGAGCTCTGGGCGGTCTTCGCGCTCATGGGCACGCTCGGGATGCTCGGCCACATCACGCTCGCGCGCGCGCTCCGCGCCGCCGACGCCTCGGTGGTGATGGGGGCGGACTTCGCCCGCCTGCCCTTCGCCGTGCTCTTCGGCTGGGCGCTCTTCGGCGAGCTGATCGACCTCTGGACCTGGATCGGCGCGGGGCTCATCTTCGGCGCCGCGTTCTACACCATGCGCCGCGAGCGCCGCGCGGGGCCGCCGGCGGATCCGGCGGCGATCGCCGAGCGGGCCGACCGGAGCTGACGCGCGAGGACAGGAGGGACGGAATGGACGCATTCGAGGGCGAGCTGCGGGTGCCGGGCGAGGCCGAGATCCTCGAGGGGCTACGGGCCTGGGTCGAGATCGAGACGCCGACGGGGCACGTCGCGGGGATCAACCGGCTGATGGACCTCGCCGCGGCCGAGTACGCCGCCCTCGGCGCGGCGGTCGAGCGCATCCCGGGCCGCGACGGGCAGGGCGACCACCTCTCGATCGAGCTGCCGTGGCCGGGTCCCGCCACGACGAAGGGGATCCTCCTGCTCTCCCATCTCGACACCGTCCACGCCGTCGGCTCGCTGGCGACGATGCCGTTCCGCGTCGAGGGCGATCACGCCTACGGCCCGGGCATCTCCGACATGAAGGGCGGCGCCTACATCGCGCTCCGGGCGATCCGCACGCTCGTCGAGGCCGGGGTGCGCACGCCGCTCCCGGTCCGGGTGCTGCTGACCTCGGACGAGGAAACCGGCAGCGACACCTCGCGGGCGCTGATCGAGCGCGCCGCCGACCGCGCGGCCTACGTCCTCGTCACCGAGCCCGCGCGCGGCGGCGGCAAGGTCGTGACGGGCCGCCGCGGCGTCGCGCGCTACACGCTCACGACGCATGGCCGCCCCGCCCATTCCGGCACGAACCACGCCAGGGGTCGGAGCGCGATCCGCGAGATGGCGCATCAGGTGCTCGCGGTCGAGGCGATGACCGATCATGAGCGGGGGCTCACCCTCAATGTCGGGCAGATCGCGGGCGGCACCTCGGACAACACGGTGCCCGAATGGTGCACCGCCGGGCTCGACGTGCGGATCGAGACCCGCGCGCTCTTCGAGGAGGTCGACGCGCGGCTCCGCGCGCTCGCGCCGCAGACCGCGGACGTGACGCTCGCGCTCGAGGGCGGGCTCAACCGGCCGCCCTACCGCAAGACGCCGGCCATCGCCGCGCTCTTCGAGCACGCGCGCCGCCTCGCGGCCGAGGACGGCTGGGCGCTCGAGGATCTGCACACCGGGGGCGGCAGCGACGGCAGCTTCGTCGCCGAGCGGGTGCCGACGCTCGACGGCCTCGGCGTCGACGGCGCGGCCGCCCACACGCCCGACGAGCACCTCTACGTCTCCTCGCTCGTGCCCCGGATGACGCTGCTGCGCCGCCTGATGGAGACGCTGGGGGCCTGAGGCTCCGGCGGGAGGGAGCGCGGCCGGGGTCCCGGCCGCGCCGTCGCGATCAGACGAAGAGCAGGACGCCGTCGTCGATCTCGTTCTCGAAGGCCGCGGCGGCCTCGTCGCTCGTCGCGATCGCCAGCAGGACATCGCCGCGATCGGCCGCGCCCGATCCGAGATCGCCGAGGGCCTCGTCGCGGAGCGCCGGCGCGTCGATCCCCGCATTGGCGAGCAGCGCGTCGACGAAGTCCTCGTCGCTCAGCTCGGCGCCGTTGACCGCCTCGAACTCGCCCGAGAGGACGAACGCGTCGGCGACGGCCCCGACCGGGAGCGCGCCGCTCTCGACCCGGCTCGTCCAGTAGCTCGTGCCGAGGACGTCGGCCGCGCGATCGAAGGCGACCTCGAAATGCAGCGCGACGACCGCCGCGACCTCGCTGGTGCTCGCGAAGAGCGTGCTGCCGCCCACCATCGCGATGCTCTCGACGCCGAGCAGGTCGGTGCTGCCGCCCTCGCCCGACACCGCGAAGCCGCCCTCGATGGGGGCGAAGTCCACCTCCTCGAACTTGGCGCCGATCGCCACGTCGGCCGCCGTCACCGGGTCGCCCCCGAGCACCACCTCGGCGCGCTCGACGCCCGGCGCGACCGCCGGATCGAGCACGGTGTCGGCCCGGAAGGCGAGGTTCTGGATGCGCAGGTCCTGCACCGGGGTCGTGTCGACGAGGTCGACGGTCGGGTCGTCCGCCTCGTTGCCGAAGACCGCGAGCAGGTACTCGGCCAGCGCGTCCTGCTCCGAGCCGTCGGGCGCGAAGGTGGCGGGGCCGGTGAAGCTCTCGTCGTCGGCGAGATCGACCCGGTTGGTCGCGGCGGCGATGTCGGGGTCGAAGCCCTCGTCCTCGGGGTCGGTGACCGGCAGGCCGGGGTTGCCGCCGTCGGCGAGGAAGTTGAGCGTCACGATCCGATAGGTCTCGTCGCCCTCCACCGCCTCGCCGTCGACCACGATGGGCGCGATCACGCTGCCGTCCGTCTCGTCGACGATCGCCGCGCTGATCACCCGGTCGCCCGGCTCGCGGGAGGGGTCGAAGCTCATGCGGATGCCGCCGAACTGGCCCCAGTCGCCGGCGCTCGCCTGCAGCGAGGTGTAGTTGGCGACCGTGCTCTCGAGCACCGCGAGAAGCTGCGGGCCGGTCAGGCTGAGCAGCGTCAGCCCGTTGTTGAAGGCCAGCGTGTCGGCGACGTCGTTCTGGCTGATGCCGCCCTCGGGCTTGGCGCCCGGCACGCCCTCGGGGGGCACGCGCACGGCCGGCCCGCCGCCGCCCGGCTGGACGATGGCGCCGATATTGGCGCGGATGCCGCCGCCGTTCTTGAACGAGGCGACGACGGTGTCGTCGAAGTTCTCCCGCACGTAGAAGAGATTGGCGTCGGCCGTGAGGTTGCCGAGATTGGTCTCCTGCGTGCGCACGCCGTCGACCCCGCCGCCGTCGCGCTCGGCGTTGAGGAACTCGGTCGTGACGGCGAAGAAGTTCGACTCGCCGGCGACGATCGTGTCCTCGACCATCTGCGCGATCGCCTCGATCTCGGGGTCGGCGTTGCCCTCGGCGCCGACCCGCGCGACGCCGTCGGCATCGGTCGCGAAGGCGCCCGAGAGCTCCGCGTCGTAGCTGTCGGGCACGATGTTGCCGTTCTCGTCGAAGTCGATCACGAGGCGGCCGAGATACTGGTAGGCCGCGTCGGTGTTGACCACGGCGACGGGCGCGCCCTCGGCGTCCTCGAAGAAGAGCGGGTAGACGTCGGCCGCCTCCTCGCCGCCGAAGCCCGCGTCGGTCTCGTCGAGCAGCACCGTGTTGGAGCCGCCGGCCATGATGATGTCGACGTCGGTGAGCAGGGTGGCGAGCGTCTCCTCGACCGCCAGCACCTGCTGGTGGCTGAGCAGGATCACCTTGTCGATGTCCGGGTTGGCCTCGAGGAGCGCGTCCACGTCCTCCTGGATGGTCGCGGCGAGGGCGGCGAACTCCTCCTCGGTGTCGGGCACCGAGACGCCCTCGGGCGTCACCGCCACGCCGTTGCCGGGGCTCGTCAGGCCGTCGTCGATCGCCGGCGTCGTCGAGGCGACGAGGCCGACCCGCATGCCGCCCTCGGTCTCGACCACGGCCCATTCCGCGATGCTGTTCGGGATGTCGGCGACGTCCTGGCCGTTCTCGACGACGAGCGGCGCGAGGTTCTCGTCGGCCGAGAAGTCGAGATTGCCCGAGAGATAGGGGAAGGCGGCGCCGCCGAACGCCGGCGCGCCGTCCGGCGCCTCGAAGCCCTCGCCCGAGAGCAGCTGGCCGATGATCTCGGTGCCGTTGTCGAATTCGTGGTTGCCGAAGGCGATCGCCTGGATGCCGAGCTCGTTCTGGATCAGGATGTCGGCCGCGCCGGGGATGCCGTAGATCTCGGCCGAGGCGTCGTAGAAGAGCCCGGGGATCCACGCGTCGCCCGAGGAGAGCACGAGCGTGTCGGCGAAGCCGTCCGCGCCGTCGCCGTCGATGTCCTCCGCGCGGAGGGTGTTGAGGATCGCGGACAGGTTCGGCGCGAGGTCGACCGAAGTCGTGTTCGCCTCCTGGTCCGAGAGGTGGAAGAGCTGGAGCGTCATGCCAGCGTCGAAATCGTTCATCTCGCTGTCCCCCTGGTGTCGGCGTCGGGACGCGCCCCGCGGGCGCCAGGGCCCGGCGCGTGGCGCCGCCCGGCGCGCGCCCCGACAGGTGATGTGATCATCTAACAGCGTCCGGCCGAGCCGGTGCGAAGCTTTGACGACGCTTTGATGTCGTTTGGTCGAGGCCCGCCGCCCGGGCGCGCGCATCGGCCGCCTCGATGCCACGCCGCCGGACGCGCGCGCCGACGGGCCCAGCCCGGCCCATGGCCCCCGGGCTGCGCTGTCACGGATCGCCTCAGTCGGACGGATGGCTGGGGAACCTGGATTCGAACCAGGACCGACGGAGTCAGAGTCCGCTGTTCTACCGTTAAACTATTCCCCAACGGCCACCTGCGGGGTGTAGTCACCCGCCCGGGGCCGGTCAAGGCCGGCACCGACGGCCGGCGCGGCGCCGGACCCGCCCGCGCTTGATGGCGCCGCCCCGCGTCCCAGCTTCGCGGGGCATGATGGACAGTCTTGCTCACGGCTACCGCGCCGTCGTGCTCGGCGCGAGCGGCGGCATCGGCGCCGCGCTGACCCGCGCCCTCGCCGAGGATCCGAGATGCGGCGGGGTGGTCGCGCTCTCGCGCTCGGGCCGCGCGCCCGAGGGTCCGAAGATCGCACCCGGCCGGGCCGACCTCGCCGACGAGGCGAGCCTCGCGGAGGCGGCCGAGGCGCTCGCCGACGGCCCGCCGCCCGCCCTCGCGATCTGCGCGGCCGGCTATCTCCACGGGCCGGCCGGCGGGCCGGAGAAGAGCTGGCGCCAGATCGAGCCGGAGGCCATGGCCGAGGCGTTCCGCGTCAACGCGATCGGCCCGGCGCTCCTCGCCAAGCACCTCCTGCCGCGGATGCCGCGCGGCGAACGGGCGATCTTCGCCGCCCTCTCGGCGCGCGTCGGCTCGATCGCCGACAACCGTGCGGGCGGGTGGTACGGCTACCGCGCGTCGAAGGCGGCGCTCAACCAGATCCTGAAATGCCTCGCGATCGAGGCCGGGCGGAAGATGCGCGGCCTCGTCGTCGCCGGCCTGCAGCCCGGCACGGTGCGCACGCCCCTCTCGGCGCCGTTCCGCGGGCAGGTGCCGGAGGAGCGGCTCTTCGAGCCCGACGAGGCGGCGGCGGCGCTGCTCGGCGTGCTCGACGGCCTCGGGCCCGAGGCGAGCGGCCGGGTCTTCGACTGGCGGGGCGACGAGGTGCCGCCCTGACCGCGCCCTGATCGCGCGCCCGTGATTTTTCGGCGCGCCCGGTCCAAGATGGCGGCCCTCGGCGGCGTCTCAGGGGCGGCATGGGACAGGACGACGACAGCCTCGCGCGGGCGGCGGCGGACGGCGACGGCGCGGCCTTCGCGGCGCTGGTCGAGCGCCACTACGACCGGGTGTTCCGGATCGGCTGGCGGCTGCTCGGCAGCGCGGCCGAGGCGGAGGACCTCGCCCAGGACGTCTGCGCGACGCTCGGGCGGCGGATGCGCAGCTACCGCGGCGAGGCCGCCTTCACGGCCTGGCTGACGGCGCTCACGCTCAACGCCGCGCGCGACGCGATCCGCGCCCGCGGCCGGCGCACGGCGCGCGAGCGGGCCTATGCCGAGGCGGAGACCCTGATGCGGGAGGGCGCCTCGGCCCGCGCGCGCGAGATCGCATGGCTCCGCGGCGCGATGGCCGGCCTGCCGGACCCGCTCCGCGAGACGGCGGTGCTGGTGCTCGACGAGGGGATGAGCCATGCCGAGGCGGGGGCCGCCATGGGCGTGAGCGCGGGCACGGTGTCGTGGCGCATGTCGGTGCTGCGCAAGGCGCTGCGGGCGTCGGCGGAACGGGTCGCGCCCGGGGAGGATGTGGGCACATGAGCGAGATCGAGGAACTCGAGCGCATGCGGCGGGCCTTCGCCGCCGACCCGGCGCCCTCGCCGTGGCCGGCGGCGCGCGGCGCGGCGATGGCGGCCGCGATGGCCGCCTACGATCATGCGGGGGCCGGCCAAGCCGGGGCCGGCCGGCGGCGTCTCAGAAGCGGCCGGGCGAGAGGGCCCGGCGGCTGGCTCAGGAGATGCGGCATGACCCTCGCCTCGACGATGACCACCCGGCCCGCGATCTATGGCGGCGCGAGCCTCGCGGTGCTCGCCCTCGCCCTCGCGGTGACGACGACGCAGCTCGGCCCCCTGCCCCCGCCCTGGAGCGGCCGCGACGCGCCGGCCGACGCGCGGAGGCCCGCGGCGCCCGAGCCGGAGGCGCGTCCGCTCGCGAAGGCGCCCGACGCCCCGGTCGCCCC
>CAZWDE010000086.1:0-11100 GCA_964632555.1 uncultured Limibaculum sp. | reverse complement strand
GTCCGCCGGGCCTCGGCCGCCCGCGCGGCGGTGCCGAGCTCGGCCTGCAGCGCGACGCCCCGCGCCGGGTCGGGCACCGCGGCGGTGTACTCGCCGCGCGCCGGCGCCGCCGGCACGTCGACGAGGCGGGGCCACGCCGCGGCCTCGACGTCGGGCGACTCGACCGCCTGATAGTCGCTGAAGAGACGGAAGCTCTCGCAGCCCGGGAGCAGCAGCGCCAGCGCGGCCGCCGCCGCGCCGCGCGCCAGGCCCGCAAACCGCTTCATGCGCCGCCGGTCCATCTGATACACCCCGGAAACGCCGGCCGGACGCCGGCGCGCCGGACCCTAGCGCCGGGGCGCGCGGAAGGCCAGAACGGAGAGGATCGCGCCGCCGCCCGCACCCGTCGCGGCGCCCCGATGGAGGACGAGAGCATGGACAAGGAAGTCGCCCAGGCGGACGCCGGCACCGATCTGCCGGCGCTCTCCGACCGCATCGCCAGCATCGTCGAGCGGAGCTCGCGGGTCTGGGCCGAGGCGCTCGACCGGCACATCGACGACATCAGCCTGCTCAAGCCCGACCCGCTCAACACGGCGCCCTCGATGGCGCGCTTCGCCTACGACCTGTGGGACCACCCGGACCGGGTCCTGACGGCGTGGGGCAAGCTGTGGGCGGCGCAGGTCGATCTGTGGACGCGGACCATGCAGCGCGCCTGGCTCGGCGAGGCGACCGAGCCGGTGATCCAGCCCGCGCGCGGCGACAAGCGCTTCAAGGACCGGATCTGGGAGGAGAGCCCGTTCTACGACTACCTCAAGCAGTCCTACCTGCTGACGGCGGAGTGGCTGAAGGGCCGGCTCGAGGAGGCCGACGGCCTGAGCCCGCAGGACCGGCGCAAGCTCGAGCTGATCACGCGCAACGTGATCGAGGCGCTCGCGCCCTCGAACGCGCCGTGGCTGAACCCCGAGGTGCTGCGCGCGACGCTCGACGAGAAGGGCGAGAACCTGCTGCGCGGCCTCGAGCACCTCGTGCGCGACCTCGAGCGCGGCCACGGCCAGCTCTTGATCCAGCAGACCGACATGGACGCCTTCCGGGTCGGCGAGAACATGGCCAACACGCCGGGCGCGGTGATCTACGAGAACGAGATCATCCAACTCCTGCAGTATTCGCCGAGCACCGAGACCGTCTGCAAGACCCCGCTGCTGATCTGCCCGCCCTGGATCAACAAGTTCTACATTCTCGACCTCAACGAGAAGAAGTCGCTGATCCGCTGGCTGGTGGCGCAGGGCCACACGGTGTTCATCATCTCCTGGGTCAACCCGTCGGAGGACCAGAAGGACGAGACCTGGGAAAGCTACATGCGCAAGGGCGTGATGACCGCGCTCGACAAGGTGCTGGAGGAGACCGGCGAACCGCAGGCCAACATCGTGGGCTACTGCATCGGCGGCACGATGGTGGGCACCATGCTGGCCTACATGGCGGCGACGGGCGACGCCCGCGTGCGCTCGGCCACCTTCTTCACCGCCCAGCTCGACTTCACCGACGCCGGCGAGCTGCAGGCCTTCGTCGACGACGAGGTGCTCGACACCATCGAGCACGCCGTCGAGGAGCAGGGCTTCCTCGCCGCCGAGAACATGTTCGCCGCCTTCAACAGCCTGCGCTCGGCCGACCTGATCTGGGGCTTCGTCATCAACAACTACCTGCTCGGCAAGGACAACTTCCCGTTCGACCTGCTCTACTGGAACTCGGACTCGACCGCCATGCCGGGCCGCGTGCACATGTACTATCTCGACACGTTCTACAACCAGAACCTGCTGGTGAAGGGAAAGATGGAGCTCGGCGGCGTCGCGCTCGACCCGAGGCAGGTGACGCTGCCCTGCTTCCACATCGGCACGATCGACGACCACATCGCGCCGGCGCCCTCGACCTATCGCGCGGCCCGGGCGCTCGGCGCCACCGACCAGACCTTCACGCTCTCGGGCAGCGGGCACATCGCGGGCGTCGTCAACCCGCCCGCCGCCCAGAAGTACCAGTACTGGACCAAGCCGGGCGTCGAGGAGGAGACGCTCGAGGAGTGGCGGGCCGACGCGGTCGAGACGCCCGGCTCGTGGTGGCCGCACTGGCACGACTGGCTGACCCGGCAGTCCGACGGCACGGTGCCCGCCCGGCCGGCCGGCGCGCGCCTCGGCCAGATCGAGCCCGCGCCCGGGCGCTACGTCAAGCGCCGCTTCGACGAGCGCTGAGCCATGCGGATCCTCCTCGCCCTTCTCGCCGCGCTTCTCGCCCTGCCCGCCGCCGGCCAGGGGCGCGAGATCAACCCGTGCAACTTCACCGATCTCGACAGCCCCTGCCGGATCGAGGGCGGCGTCTACCGCGCGCTGATCCCGCAGGGGCCCGGACCGCACCCGGCGGTGGTCTATCTCTACGGCTCGCTCGGGCGCTCGAAGCTCGTGACCGACGCCGCCTATTTCCGCCGCGAGGTGGTGCGCCGCGGCTATGCGCTGATCGTGCCGGCGGCGCTCGACACGCGCTATCGCGGCGGCGAGATCGGCACCGGCTGGGGCCGGCGCGCCCGCGCGCCGCTGCACCCGCGCGACGACGTGGACTTCATCCAGCGCGTGATCCGCGACGCCGGCATCCGCCACAGGATCGACACCGCCCGGCTGATCTTCGCCGGGCAGTCCGACGGCGGCTTCTTCATCTGGGAGCTCGCCTGCCATCGCCCGGAGATCGCCGCCGCCTTCGCCGTGCACGCGGGCAGCTATGGCGGGCCGCTGCCGCCGCGCTGCCGCCGCCCCGTGCGCTTCCTGCAGACCCACGGCACGACCGACGAGGTGGTGCCGATCGAGGGCGAGCTCCGCTACGGCCCCTTCGTGGAAGGCGCCGACCTGCGCGAGGGCCTCGCGCTCCTCGCCGAGACCAACGGCTGCCGGCCCGAGCCGACGACCCGGCTGCCGTTCCGGGGGTTCGACCGGCTGGTCTGGGAGGGCTGCGCGCCCGGGGCCTCGCTCGAGTTCCAGATCCACCAGGGCGGACATGCCTGGCCGCCGGGCTGGCTGCCCTCGGTGATCGACTGGTTCGAGCGCACGAACTTCCGCCCGGCGGTGTCGGTGACGCGGCGGGTGGGCGACGACGAGGGGCCCGCGCGGCTGCAAGGCGCCGGCGAGGGCGGGAGCCGGTTCCGCAGCGCGCCGTCCTCGGGCGCCGCGGGCGGGGGCCTCTTCAAGCGGGCGCCGGCGGACTGAGCCCCTGCGCTCCGGCACGCCGGGACACGACCGAGACCAACGGGAGAACGACATGCGACTGGAGGGGAAGACCGCCCTCGTCACGGGCGGCGGATCCGGCTTCGGCGCCGGCATCTGCGAACGCTTCGTCGAGGAGGGGGCGCGGGTGCTGGTGGTCGACATCGACGCGATGCGCGCGGAGGGCGTCGCCGACGCGCTCAACCGGGCCCGCCAGGGCTCGGCCCTCGCCCACCGCGCCGACGTCGCGCGCCGCGCCGACGCCGCGGCCATGATCGACGCCGCGACCGAGGCGTTCGGACGGCTCGACATCCTCGTCAACAACGCCGGGATCAGCCACCGCAACCGCCCGATGCTGGAGGTGGAGGAGGACGAGTTCGACCGGATCTACGCGGTCAACGTCAAGGCGATCTATCTCGCGGCGCTGGCGGTCGTGCCGGTGATGCGGGCGCAGGGCTCGGGCGTGATCCTCAACGTGGCCTCCACCGCGGGCGTCCGCCCCCGCCCCGGCCTCACCTGGTACAACGGCTCGAAGGGGGCGGCGATCGTGCTCTCGAAGTCGATGGCCGCCGAGCTCGCGCCGGACGGCATCCGCGTCTGCTGCCTCAACCCCGTGATGGGCGAGACCGCGCTTCTCGAGACCTTCATGGGGCTCGAGGACACGCCCGAGAACCGCGCGCGGTTCGTCGCCACGGTTCCGCTCGGCCGGCTCTCGCGGCCGAAGGACATCGCCAACGCCGCGCTCTTTCTCGCCTCCGACGAGGCGGAGTTCCTGACCGGCGTCTGCCTCGAGGTCGACGGCGGGCGCTGCGTCTGACCCAACCCACCCCGACCCCGGAGGCCGCCATGACCACGCCCCCGCCCCTGCCCTATGCGGACTGGGCCGAGACCAAGACGACGCTCCACCTCTTCTGCCAGATCGTCGGCAAGGTGCGGATGGCGGCGCATCCGAAGCTCAATCACTGGTGGCACGTCACGCTCTACCCCTCGGTGCGGGGGCTCTCCACGGGCGCGATCCCGCAGGCGGGCGGCGCGGTCGAGCTCACGCTCGATCTGCTCGCGCACCGCTTCGAGGCACGGACGAGCGCGGGCGCGGTCTTCGGCTTCGCGTTGCGGGGCCTGTCGGTCGCCGCGTTCTACGCCCGCGTGACGGACGGGCTCGCCGCGATCGGCGCGCCGGTCGCGATCCGCCCGCAGGCCTACGACATGGGCGAGCGCCCGGCCTTCCACGACGACCCCCACGCGGCCTACGACGCCGACGCGGTCACCCGGTTCTGGCAGGCGCTTCTCTGGACCAGCGGGGTCTTCGAGCGGTTCCGCGGGCGGTTCCTCGGCAAGCAGACGCCCGTGCACCTCTACTGGCACAGCTTCGACCTCGCGCTCACCCGCTTCTCGGGCCGCGCCGCGCCGCGGCGCACGGGAACGGCGGCCGACCGCGAGGCCTACAGCCACGAGGTCATCTCGTTCGGTTTCTGGCCGGGCGACGCCGCCGTGCCGCATGCCGCCTACTACGCCTATGCCGCGCCCGAGCCCGACGGCCTGGCCGAGCAGCCGCTGGAGCCCGAGGCGGCCCGCTGGACCGAGGTCTCGGGCGGGCACACGGCGCTTCTCGACTACGACGCGGTGCGCGGCGCGGCCGAGCCGGAGGCGACGCTGCTCGCCTTTCTCGAGAGCGCCTATCTGGCCGGGGCCCGGCGCGCCGGCTGGGAGGTGCACGCGCTCGCCCGCGAGGGCGCCGCCTGAGCGGCCGCCCGCGCCTCCGGCCCGGATCCCGGCAGGGCCAGATCGGTCAACCCGATTGACCAGAGGACGGCGCGCCTTGCAATCGCCCCGCGCCCGCCTAGTCTGCCCCTGACAGAATGACGCGCGGCAATGCGCGCAGCGGGAGGATCGCGGCCCATGGAGTTTCTCGCCCATTTCGGCGGGGTGTTCGAGCCCGTGGCGCTCATGCTGCTCCTCGGCGGCACGATCGGCGGGCTGATCCTGGGCGCGACGCCGGGGCTCTCGCCAACCATGGCCGTGGCGCTGCTGATCCCCTTCACCTTCCATCTGGAGCCGACCCACGGGCTGATCCTGCTCGGCGCCGCCTACACCTCGACGGTCGCGGGCGGCGCGGTCTCGGCGATCCTCCTCAAGATCCCCGGCGCGCCGGCCAACATCGCCACCGCGCTCGACGGCCACGCCATGGCCGAGCGCGGCGAGGGCGCGCGGGCGCTGCAGCTCTCCTTCCTCGCCTCGGGCGTCGGCGGCGTGATCGGCGTCGGGCTCCTGATCTTCCTGACGCCGGTGCTCGCCGAGTGGGCGCTCGCCTTCGGGCCGAGCCATCTCTTCTGGCTGGCGATCCTCGGGGTCACGATCATCGGCTCGCTCGACAGCCGCTCCTTCGTGAAGGGGCTGCTCTCGGGCTGCATCGGGCTCTGGCTCGCCACGATCGGCTACGACGACATCCAGGGCGTGCCGCGCTTCGTCTTCCACGACGCGCTGACGGGCGGGATCAACGTGATCGCGGCGCTGATCGGGCTCTTCGCGATCCCGCAGGTGATCGACATGTTCAGCCAGGGGCGGCGCCGGCAGGGTGTGGCGACGATGACGGTCCGCCCGCACCCGATCCGCGCCTCGGTCGCCGAGATCGCGCGGCGCACCCGCTCGCTCTCGATCGGCACCGGCATCGGCGCGTTCGTCGGCCTGATCCCCGGCGTCGGCGGCCAGATCGCGGGCCTCGTCGCCTACGACCAGTCCCGCAAGTTCTCGGCGGAGCGCGACCGCTTCGGCCACGGCCATCCGGAGGGCGTGATCGCCGCCGAGGCCGCCAACAACGCGATGGTCGGCCCCTCGCTCGTGCCGCTGCTCACGCTCTCGATCCCGGGCAGCCCGACCGCGGCGGTGCTGCTCGGCGGGCTGCTGATCCACGGCATCTTCCCGGGCTCCGACCTCTTCGACAACCACCCCGAGGTGGCCTGGACCTTCATCAACTCGATGCTCGTCGGCCAGATCCTCATGGTGATCTTCGGCATCACCACCGCCGTCTGGGCGGCGCGGATCGCGCGCGTTCCGGTCTGGATCCTCGCGCCCACGGTGCTCGTGCTGGCGGTGTTCGGCTCCTACTCGGTGCAGCAGTCGATGGCCGATGTCTGGGTGATGCTGATCCTCGGCACGGGGATGTACTTCCTCGCGCGCTTCGGCTTCTCGGCCGCGCCGCTCGTGCTCGGCCTCATCCTCGGGCCGATCGCCGAGGCCAACTTCATCCAGGGCTCGATGATCGCCGCGGCGCAGGGCCGGCCGTGGGCCTATTTCCTCGAGGGCCCGCTCAACCTGCTGCTGATCGGGCTCGTCGCCGCCTCGATCGCCTACTCGTTCTGGAGCCACTTCCTCGCCGGCGCGCCGGCCGGGCGGCGCCAGGAGGCGGCGTGACCGCCCGCGCGCAGCATCTCGTGCCGGCGCTCGGGATCGCCGGCCTCGCCGGCGCCGTCGCCTGGCTCTCCTTCACGCAGGAGCCGGCGCGCGCCTTCCTCTTCCCGCGCGTGATCTCGGTCGCCTTCGTCGCGCTGGCGCTCTGGAACCTCGCCCGCGCCGCGACCGGGCTCTCGAAGGTGGGCGACGGCGTGCCCTGGGCGCGGCTCGCCGCGCTGCTGCCCGGCCTCGCGGTCGCCCTCGTCCACGGGCTCTGGGCCGCCAAGACCCTCGGCTTCTACACCGCCTCGGCGGCGGCCGTTCTCGTGCTGACCACGCTCTACGACCCGACGCCGCTCACCGATCCGCGGGGCTGGCTCCGCCGGATCGCGGTCACCGCCGCGGTCATGGCGGTGGTCTACGCGCTCTTCGCCCTGCTCCTCGAAGTGCAGACCCCGCGGGGCGCGTTCATCTGACCCACGACCCACGACCAACGACACAAAGGGAGGATCACCCATGACACGCCTGCTCGCCGTCCTCGCCCTCGTGGCCGCGGCCGCCCTGCCCGCCGCCGCCGAGGACTACCCGACCCGCCCGATCGGCGTCTCCGTCTCCTACGGCGCCGGCGGGGCCACCGACTTCCAGGCCCGCATCGTGACGATGGTGGCCGAGGAGGTTCTGGGACAGCCGATCTACATCGTGAACAAGCCGGGCGCCGGCGGCCGCGTCGGCTGGAACTGGTTCGCCACCGAGGCCGAGGCCGACGGCTACATGATGTCGGCCTACAACATCCCCCACTTCATCGCCCAGTCGATCGAGGGGGGCGTGCAGTACTCGGCCGAGAGCTTCGAGCCGATCGCCAACTGGGGGGCGGACCCTGCCGTCGTCGTGGTGAACACCGAGAGCGAGTTCGACACGATCGAGCAGCTCGTCGAGCACGCCAAGGCCAATCCCGGCACCGTGACGCTCTCGGGCGCGGGGCTCTATGTCGGCCACCACATCGCGGCGCTCCAGCTCGAGAAGGCGACCGGCGCCAAGTTCGCCTACATCCCCACCAAGGGCGGCGGTGCGGCGGCCATGAAGGCGGTGATCGCGGGCGACGTGGTCGGCGGGATCAACAACCTCTCCGACGCCTTCCGCGCCCGCGAGGCCGGCAACGTGAGGATCCTCGCGGTCGCCGATCTCGAGCGCAACGAGAAGTTCCTGCCCGACGTGCCGACGCTGATGGAGGCGGGCTACGACGTCGACGACAGCTCGGTCAATTTCCGCGGGCTGATGGTGCCCAAGGGCACGCCGCCCGAGGTGATCGAGCATCTGGCCGAGAACGTTCCGGCCATGTTCGAGCACGCGCGCGTGCTCAAGCGCATGGAGGACGGCGGCTCGCCCGTCCGCATCATGAGCCGCGCCGAGGTGCAGCAGATGTGGGCGGAGCGCCAGACCTATCTGGCCGAGCTCCTCAAGGGGCTGTAATCCCGATCCGGGCGGCGGCGCCGCCGCCCGCCAGACTTTCGGAGGCCGCGATGGACGAGACGCTGACGAGACCCGAGCCCACCGCCGAGGCGGCCGAGGTCGACCGCGTCCTCGCCCGCGCCCGCGCCGCGCAGGCGCGCTACGAGGCGGAGGGCGCGCAGGCGCTCTACGACCGGGCGGCGCTGGCCGCCGCCTGGGCGCTGATGGAGCCCGGGCGCAACCGCGCGCTCGCCGAGATGGCGGTGGCGACCACGGGGCTCGGCAACGTCGCCGACAAGATCGCCAAGAACCACCGCAAGACCCTCGGGCTCCTGCGCGACATCCGCGGCGTGCAGACCCACGGCGTGCTCGCCGAGGAGCCTGCGCGCGGGCTCACCCGCATCGCGCGGCCGATCGGGGTGATCGGCGCCGTCGTGCCCTCGACGAACCCCGTGGCGACGCCGACCAACAACGTGGTCAACGCGCTCAAATGCGGCAACGCGATCGTGCTCGCGCCGAGCCCCAAGGGCGCGGAGGTCTGCGCGGCGCTCGTCGGGCACATCCACGCCGAGCTCGACCGGGCCGGTGTCGACCGCGACCTCGTGCAGATGGTCCCCGCGCCCGCCTCCAAGGCCAAGACACAGCGGCTGATGGAGGCGGCGGACCTCCTCGTCGTCACCGGCAGCCAGGACAATGTGCGCCGCGCCTATTCCTCGGGCACGCCGGCGATCGGCGTCGGCGCCGGCAACGCGACCGTGATCGTCGACGAGACGGCCGACCTCGCGGCCGCGGCCGGGAAGATCGCCCGCTCGAAGAGCTTCGACAACGCCACGTCCTGCTCGTCGGAGAACGCGGTGATCGTGGTCGACGCGGTCCGCGAGGCGTTCCTCGCCGAGCTCTTCCGCGTCGGCGGGCGGCTCGTCGAGGGCCCGGACGCCGAGCGGCTGAAGACGGCGCTCTTCCAGGGCGGGACCCTCAACCGGCAGATGATCGCGCGCGACATCGGCCAGGTGATCGCCGTCGCCGGCCTCGCGGTGGCCGAGCCCGAGACCGCGCGGTTCCTTGCGCTCCCCGCCACGGGCGTCGGTCCCGACCACCCGGAATCGGGCGAGAAGCTCTCCCTCGTCCTCGCGCTCTACGGCGCGCCCGACTTCGAGGCGGCCGCCGACCTCGCCGAGCGCATCCTGCGCCACCAGGGCGCGGGCCACTCGGTCGGCCTGCACACCGCCGAGGACGCCCGCGCCCGCCGGCTCGCGCGGCTGCCGACCTGCCGCGTGATCGTCAACCAGGCGCACGCCATCGCCGTCGGCGGGTCCTTCGACAACGCGATGCCGTTCTCGCTCTCGATGGGGTGCGGATCGTGGGGCGGCAACTCGATCGACGACAACCTGCACTGGCGCCACTTCCTGCAGGAGACGCGGATCGTGCGCCCGATCCCGGCCGAGGAACCGACGGTGGAGGAGATCTTCGCCGAGTACTGGGAGACCGTCGGGCGATGACGCGCCCCGCCGTCGAGGGCCATTCCCTGCGCTCCCTGATCGACGCGAGGGCCGAGGCGACGCCCGACGCGCCGTTCCTGATCGACCCCGACGCCGGCGAGACGCTGACCTTCGCGGACCTGCGCAGCCGGGCGGCGGGCGTCGCCGCGCATCTCGCCGCGCGCGGGATCCGGCCCGGTGAGGCGGTCGGCTACGCGCTGCCGAACGGCGCAGCCTCGGCCACCGCGATCCTCGGCGCGCTCTATGGCGGCTATCTGGCGACGGCGATCAACCTCGTCGCGGGTCCCGCCACCATCGGCTACGTGCTCGGCCATTCCGCCGTGCGCGCCGTCTTCGTCGACGCGACGACCCGCCCGCTCCTCGAGGAGGCGCTCGGGACCGCCGAGGCGCCCCCTGCCCCGCCGCTCGTGCCCCTCGCGACCGACGCGGGCGACCCGCCGCCCGCTCCCGCGCCGGGCACCGACGGGCTGCTGATGTACACCTCCGGCACCACCGGCCGGCCGAAGGGCGTGATCCTCGCCCACTCGGCGCTCCTCGCGGGCGGCGCCAACACGGCGGAGGCGCACCGGCTGGGCGCCGCGGACCGCGCGCTCTGCGTGCTGCCGCTCTACCACATCAACGGGCTCTGCGTGACGCTGATGGGCCCGCTCGCCTCGGGCGGCAGCGTGGTGATGCCGCGGCGCTTCTCGGTCTCGGCCTTCTGGCCGCTCATCGCCGACACCCGCGCGAGCTGGGTCTCGGTGGTGCCGACGCAGATCTCCTATCTCCTCCACGATCCCGCCGACCCGCCGCCCTGCCCCGCGCTCCGCTTCGCGCGCTCGGCCTCGGCGCCGCTCGCGCCGGAGGTGCAGGAGGCCTTCGAGACGCGCTTCGGCGTCCCCATCGTCGAGACCATGGGGCTGACCGAGACGGCGGCGCAGATCCTCTCGAACCCGCTGCCGCCGGGGCCGCGCAAGATCGGCTCCCCGGGCGTCGCGGTCGGCAACGAGGTGATCGTCGCCGCCGAGGACGGCACCGAGCGCCCGCGCGGCGAGGAGGGCGAGATCCGCGTGCGCGGCCCCAACGTGATGCGCCTCTACAAGGACAACCCCGAGGCGACGGTCAAGGCGCTGACGGCGGACGGCTGGTTCCGCACCGGCGATCTCGGGCGGATGGACGCCGAGGGCTACGTCTTCGTCACCGGCCGGCTCAAGGAGCTGATCATCAAGGGCGGCGAGAACATCGCGCCGCGCGAGATCGACGAGGCGCTCTACGCCCACCCGGACGTGGTCGAGGCGGCGGCCTTCGCCCGGCCCTCGCGCCATTACGGACAGACCGTCGAGGCGGCGGTCTCGCTCCGGGAGGGCGCGCGGGTGACCGCCGAGGAGCTCGTCGCGCTGGCGCAGAGCCGGGTCGGCCGGTTCAAGGCGCCCGATGTCGTGCATCTCCTGCCCGAGCTGCCGAAGGGTCCGTCCGGCAAGATCCAGCGCCTCAAGCTCGCCGAGCTGACCGCGCCGCAGACCGCCGGCTGAGCCGTTTGCGAAAACCGTTTCCACCCGGCGATT
>CAZWDE010000085.1:0-11159 GCA_964632555.1 uncultured Limibaculum sp. | reverse complement strand
GGGGCGGCCAGGCGGCGGTGTCGGCCGGCACGAGACGTCCCGCCGCGACACGGGGGGCCCTGTCCGGCGGCGCCGGCCGGGGCGGCGCGCCGGCCGGGTGCCGGGCCGGCGGCAAGCCGAGCACGATGCGGCTGAGCCGGCTCGGAAAATCCGCTGGCCCGTCGCTCGGCCGCGCGCCGGGCCTCTCCGCCGCGCCATTCGCGGTCTTCTCTTCCGACCCCGCCCCGATCGTCATCACGCACCCCGCTGTCCCGCCCGGAGACGGTAGGCCCGCCTCTCGCCCCGATTTGAGACGACTGGACCGCGGTCATGCTTAATGGGCGGTTAACCCTGCGCCGCCCGGCCTGCGACAGGTTGGCCGGGCGCCCGCGCCGGGCCCGCTCAGCGCTCGTAGAGGTCGTAGCCGACGATCCGCGCGGGCGCGTCGCTGCGGTTCTCCCACCAGTGCTCGAGACCGTTCGGCTCGAGCGAGACGCCGCCCGGGCCGAGCACCACCGGCGCGTCCTCGTCGGAGCGGTGCTCGGTCATCTCGCCCTCGACGACCACGGCGATGCCCGGCCGGCCGTCGTGGCTGTGCACCGGAACGACGCCGCCCGGCTCGATGGTGAAGAGGCGCACCCGCATCGAGCGGCCGGGCACCGACGGGACCTCGTCGTCCATCGCGAACTCGCCGCCGACGACGACGGTGAGCCCCTTGGGCGCGGTCGGGCCCTCGAGGACATGCGCGGCGGCCGGCAGGGCAAAGGCCGCGAAAAGCGCGGCGGCGGACAGGCTCGGAACTCTCATCTCGTGTCTCCCGGTCAGGGGCGCGCGGCCTGCGCGCCGGTGCCGGAAGGATACCCGAGGGCGCCGCGCCCGGGGTTGATGATCGCCATAGACCCGGGCAATCGCGGCGCGGGATCAGCCCTCGCCCGCGCGGTCCCCGGCCTCCGCCGGCTCCTCGGCGTGGTCGTGGTCCGGCAGCCGCGTCGGGTCGGTCTGCTCGCCGAACATCGCCGGGATGTCGAGCGAGGAGCGCGCGCCGAGATCGTCGAAGTGGCGCGCCAGCCAGCGGGTGGCGGCGTCCCGCCCGATCTCGAAGAGGTGCAGGAGGAACGGCCACTCGGTGTTGAGCTTGGAGGACGCGCCGAGGGGGCGCATCTTCTTGCGCGCCTCGATCATGTGGAGATGCATCGCGCGCCGGTTCTCGCAGGGTATCTGCTGCTGGTCCATCAGCTCGGCCATGAAGTGGAAGGCGCGCAGTTCCTTCATCAGCGAGCTGTTGAAGGTGATCTCGTTGACGCGGGAGAGGATGTCGCGCGCGCTTCTCGGCACGCCGGGCCGGTAGATCGGGTTGATCTGGACGATCACGATGTCGTCCGACGGGCTGTGCTCGTAGAACGGGAACAGCACGGGATTGCCGACATAGCCGCCGTCCCAGTAGTGCTGCCCCTCGATCTCGACGGCGTGGAAGAGGAACGGCAGGCAGGCCGAGGCCATCACGACGTCGAGCGTGATCTCGTCGCGGTGGAACACGCGGGCGCGGCCGGTCTCGACGTTGGTCGCCGAGATGAAGACGAACATGTCCTTGCAGTCGCGCACCTTTTCGAAATCGACCATGCGGCCGACGAGATCGCGCAGCGGATTGAGCCCGAGCGGGTTGAGGTCGTAGGGCGAGGCGAGCCGGTTCAGCATGTCGAAGAAGAGATAGGCGGGCGAGCTGTCGAGGCTCCAGTTGCCCACCGCCACGTCGAAGGGGCTGCGGCGCAGCGGGCTGCCCTGCCCCGCCCGGCTGATCTCGGCCCAGAAATCGGCGAGGCGCTTCCGCGCGCCCTCGGCCTGGCCCTCGTACATGCCCTGCGCGGCGACCACCGCGTTCATCGCGCCGGCCGAGGTGCCCGAGATCGCCTCGATCCAGATCCGGTCGTCCTCGAACAGCCGGTCGAGCACGCCCCAGGTGAAGGCGCCGTGCGCGCCGCCACCCTGGAGCGCGAGGTTCATCGACTTGATGTGCCTCGGTCTGCGCGGCATCGCTCTCCTCCGGGGTTGGCGGCGGCGCGCGGCCCGCCGCGTCCGCGGGCTTGCGCGATCGCCGGTGTCAAATCAAGGGCGCGGCGCCCCGGCCGGGGCCGGCGCGAGGGCGGGGGCGGGGTGCGCGGGCTCCTCGAGCGCGCGCGCGAGCCACGCCGCCAGCGCGATCGCGGCGGCGAGCGTCGCCACCGTCGCCGGCCAGCCGAGGGCGGCGTAGACCTGTCCGAGCGCGATCGCGCCGACGAGGCCGCCGAGATAGTAGGCTGTGAGGTAGAGCCCGTTGGCCGCCGCGTGGTCGCGCGTCGCGCGCCGGCCGACGAAGCCCGTCGCCGCGGCCTGCGCGAAGAAGGTACCGGCGCCGACGATCGCCATGCCCGCGAGCACCGCCTCGAGCCGCGGCAGCAGCATCAGCCCGAGCCCCGCGATGCAGGCCGCCGCCGAGAGCCAGAAGACGCGCCGCGCGCCGTGGCGCCGCGCCAGCGGCCCCGCCGCGGGGGTTGTCAGGAGCGCCGGCAGGAACACGAAATAGACGAGGCCGAGGAAGACCGGGTCGACCCCGAGCGGCCCGGCCAGCTCGAAGTTCACGTAGGTGAAGACGCCGACGAAGACGAAGAGCAGCAGGAAGCCGATCGCGAAGGCGGCGCGGAGCGGCGGCTGTGCGAGGTGGTGGCCCCAGGCCTCGAGCGGGTGGGCGCCGGGCGTGCCCGGCCGCGCCAGCCGCGGCCCGATGAACATGTAGGCGATCGCCGCCCCGAGAAGGTTGAGCGCGGCGAAGGCGAAGAACGACCCCGAGAGCCCCACCCAGTCGGCGAGGGAGGCCGCCATCAGCCGCCCGAAGAGGTTCGACGCGACGTTGCCGGTGATGTAGGCGGCCATCGCGCCCGCCGCCGCGGTGATGTCGCACTGCTCCGACAGATAGGTCATCGTCAGCGTGAAGGCCGCGGCCATGAACACGCCCTGCAGGACGCGGAGCAGGAGGAACACCGTCACGTCGTCGGTCACGCCGAGAAGGAAGGTGGGCACGGAGAGGCAGGCGAGGCTCACCCAGAGCCCGCGCTTGCGGTCGATCCGGTCGGCGAACCACGCGACCGTGAGGCCCGACACCGCCATGCCGATCGTCGAGGCGTTGACGGCGAAGCCCATCGTCGCCGCGTCGACGCCGTAGGCGACCACGAGCCGGGGCAGCAGCGCCTGGCTGCCGAAGAGGTCGATCAGCGTCAGGAACGCGATCACGCCGATGATCGTGCCGCGCCGCAGCACGTCGATCCCGCGCTCGCCACTGAGCGCCCCGGAGCGGACGAACACCATGCCGCGTGACCCCTCTCGTTCTGCCGCGCCGCATCATAAGCGAGACGGCGCGCCCTGTCAGCGACGAGCGGCCAATCGTTCCCATAAGTTGGGACGGCTCCGGTCGTTGACCCTGCGTTCGGCCTTCCCCACCTCCGCGGTGTCGGGAGCGACAGGGATAAATCGGAGATTTGACAATGCGGATCACGGGACTTGCGGGCGCGGTGCTGGCGGCGGGGCTCGCCGCCGGCTGCGCGGCGGGCGGCGGCTTCTACTCGATCAACGGCCAGCCGGTCGACCTCGCCACCCAGACCTACCTGATCAACCAGGGCCTCGCGCCCGGCGACTACTGGCTCGCCCAGAACGGGAGCTGGGGCGTGATGGGCAGCAGCGTGCCCATGGGCAACATCTATGCCGGGCAGACCCATGGCCCCGGCGTGCTCGGCGGCTCGGGCGAGATCTACGGCAACGGCTCGTGGTCCTACGGCAGCGACTACGGCCCCGCGGGCGGGGTCGGCGGCACCGCCGACGGCTGCGTCTATGCCGGCAGCTGGTCGAACTGCTGAGGCGCCGCGCGGACCGCGGCCGCAAAATGACATTTCGCGATACCGAAAGGAGACTGCGATGACGACGTTTTTCCGGATCGACTGGCGCGGCGCCCTGGTGGCGGCCGGGCTCGGCATGGCGGCGGCGACGGCCGGCGCGCAGGGGCTCTACTCGCTGAACGGCATGCCCGTCGACCCCGCCACCGAGGCCTATCTGCTGCAGGGCGGCATGCCGCCGGGCCATTACTGGGTCGCGCCGAACGGCGACTGGGGGATGGTCGGCTCCGCGCGCCCGATGGGCAACATCGCGGGACCGGCCCCGGGGCGGCAGCCCGGCACCCCGCAGCCCGGCATCCGCGCCTGGGGCTCGGGCGAGCAGTATCCGAACGGCGCCTGGTCCTATGGCGGGGGCGGCGCGCCGCGGGGCGGCATGGGCGGCGACGGCACCGGCTGCCTCTACACCGCCGGCTGGTCCAACTGCTGAGCCCCGAGGGCCGGGACGCGCGCGCCGCCGGATGGCACGCGGGTCTCGGCCTTCGGCCTCGCCCCTCAGCGCGGCGGCCCGCCGCCGGCGCGGGCGGGGCGCAGGTCAGGGCCGGGGCGGCCCCTTGAGGGCGAGCGGCAGACCGGCGGCGACGAACTCGACCCGGTCGGCCACCGCGGCGACCCGCTGGTTCAGCCGGCCCTGCGCGTCGCGGAAGGCGCGCCCGAGCGCGTTCATCGGCGCGAGCCCCATGCCGACCTCGTTGGAGACCGCCACGACGGCGCCGGGCGCCGCGGCGATCGCGCCGAGCAGCCCGGCGGTCTCGGCCTCCGGCTCGCGCCCGTGGTGCATCAGGTTGGAGAGCCAGAGCGTCAGGCAGTCGATCAGGAGATGCCGGTCCGCCGCCGCGGCGGCCGTCACGGCCCCGGCGAGGTCGAGCGGCGCCTCGACGAGACCCCAGTCCGCCCCGCGCTCGGCCTTGTGGCGCGCGATCCGCTCCGCCATCTCGGCGTCGAGCGCCTCGCCGGTGGCGAGGAACACCCGCGGCGGCGGGCAGAGCGCGAGCGCCCGCGCCGACTTGCCCGAGCGCGCGCCGCCGAGGACGAGCGTGAGCTCAGCCATGCGCGGCCCCGATCCGGAGCGGCGTCGCGTAGGGCACGGGCCGCGCGAAGGCCACGTCGAAGCTCTCGGCGGCGAGGATCATCCGCGCGGCCCGGATCGGCCCGGCATGGGCCACCACCGCCGCGCCCGCCGGCAGATCGGCGAGGGCGGCCCCGACACGCGCGTGGAGCGCGGCGAAGGGCTCGCCGCCGGGCGGGGCGCGGCGCCACGGGTCGGCGGCCCAGGGATCGCTCTCGCGACGCGGGATCTCGGCCCAGGGAAGCCCCTCCCAGCGCCCGAAATCGAGCTCGAGCAGGCGCTCGTCGAGCCGGAGGGCCACGCCGTCGCGCGCCGCGATCCGCTCGGCGAGGCGGCGGCAGCGGCGCGCCGGGCTCGCCACCACCGCGGCGACGGGCCCGAGCGCGCGGAGCGCGGCGGCGATCTCGGCGCCCGCGGTCTCGCCCTCGGCGAGGTCGAGCCGCCCGTAGCAGGTGCCGGGCGCGACGCGCGGGCGCGGATGGCGGAGCCAGAGGGTCATGCGGCGGCCGCGAAGCCCGCGAGCGCGGCGGTCTCGGCCGTCGCCGCGATCGCGCCGAGGCCGTCGCCCGTGTAGCCGCCGATCCGGCGGATCAGCCAGCGCAGCGTCAGCGCCGCCATCGCCGCGCCGGCGAGGAAGGCCGCGCCGCCCGCGATCCCGCCGGCGAGCGCCGCCACCGCCGCCGTGGCGAGCGCGGCCGCGATCTCGACCGGCCCCGGACCGGCGGCCAGGGCGCGGCCGAGCCCGTCGGCGCGGGCATAGGGCGCGAAGGCCGTCGCCGGCACCATCGCCGCCCGCCCGATCGCGCCGGCGAGCTCGAGCGCCACCGCGCCGTCGACGGGCGCGAGCGCCGCCAGCGCGCCCGCCCGCGTGCCGACCACCACGATCAGCGCCAGCGCGCCGTAGCTGCCGAGGCGGCTGTCGCGCATGATCTCGAGCGCGCGGCGCGGGTCGCTCGCGGCGAAGAGCCCGTCGGCGCAGTCCGCGAGCCCGTCCTCGTGGAGCGCGCCGGTGACGAGGAACCCCGCCCCGAGCGCGACGAAGGCCGCGGCGAGCGGGGGCAGGAGCGCCGCCGCCGCGAGCCAGGCAAGACCGGTCGCGCCGCCGATCAGGGCGCCGACCAGCGCGAAGTAGCGGCTCGCGCGCAGCATCCGCGCGGGCTCCCAGCCGGGATCGGGCACCGGCAGCCGCGTCAGCAGCTGCACGGCGGACAGGAAGCGCCGCGTCTCGCGCGCCAGCGCCGCGGCCGCCGCGCGCCGGCTCACGGCCGCACCGTCGGCGCCGCGACCACCTCGTCGAGTGTCGCCATTCCCGAGAGCATGGCCGCGGCGGCGCGGAGGAGCGGCAGCGCGAGGAGCGCGCCGGTGCCCTCGCCGAGGCGGAGGCCGAGATCGAGGCAGGGCGCGGCGCCGAGCGCCCCAAGGATCGGCGCGTGCCCGGGCTCGGCGCTCCGGTGGGCGAAGAGCAGCGCGGCGCGCAGCTCCGGCCGCGCGGCGCAGGCCGCCAAGGCCGCCGCGCCGGCGATGAAGCCGTCGACCAGCACCGCCGCGCCGTCCGAGGCCGCGCCGATCATCGCGCCCGCCATGGCCGCGATCTCGAGACCGCCGAAGGCCGCGAGCGCATCCGCGGGCGCGAGGCGCCCGGGCCGGCGCGCCTGCGCGCGCGCCAGCGCCGCGCGCTTCGGCAGCAGCCCCGCCGGGCCGAGGCCCGCCCCCGGCCCCGCGAGCTCGGCCGCGTCGCGCCCGAGAATGGCGGCGGCGACGAGCGCGGCGCTGGCGGTGTTGCCGATCCCCATCTCGCCCGGGACGAGCACGCGCGCGCCCTCCGCCACCGCGCGCCGCGCCTGATCGGCGCCGAAGGCGAGGGCCGCGTCGACCTCGGCGGGCGTCAGCGCGTCCTCGCGCGCCGCGTTGCGGGTGCCGGCGCGGATCCCGGCCTGCACCAGCCCCGGCCGCGGCGCGCGCGGCCCGGCCACGCCCGCGTCGCAGACCGCGAGGCGGGCCCCGGTCTCGCGCGCGGAGACCGCCGCGGCCGCCCCGCCCGAGAGGAACGCGCCCACCATCGCGGCCGTCACCTCTTGCGGCCAGGCCGAGACACCCTCGGCGACCAGCCCGTGATCGCCCGCGAAGACGATCAGCGCCGCCGGGTCGGCCTCGGGGCGCTCGGTCCGCAGCGCCACCGCCAGCGCGACCGCGAGGTCCTCGAGCCGCCCGAGGGCGCCCGCCGGCATCGCCTTCGCCGCGATGCGGGCGCGGACCGCGGCCTCGAGCCCCTCCGGCGGCGGATCGATCGGCAGATGACCGAGCATGGGCCTCCCTCGCGACGCCGCCCCCATTAGCCCCGCGGAACCGCGCGGCGCAACGCCCGCAGCCGGGGCCGGTCAACCATCTTCCGCGACCCCGCCTTAACCCGCGCGCGCGAGGGTCAGGGCCGCGGCGCCGCCTGCGCGGCGCCGGGCAACCGGGAGAGCCACCCATGCGCGACGTCTTCATCGCCTGCACCATGCTCAGCATCCCCGCCGCCGTGGTCCTCGTCCTCGGCAAGACCGCGAGCGCCCTGTTCTTCGAGCCCGAGGCGGCGGCCGCGCAGTCGCCGGAGGCCGAGGCCGGGCGGGCCGCCTTCGCCGCGCGCTGCGCCGACTGTCACGGCGCCGACGCCCGCGGCACGGCGCAGGGGCCGGCGCTGGTCCACCCGCACTACGCGCCCGGCCGCCGGAGCGACGCGGATCTCCGCCGGGCCGTGCTCGAGGGCCAGCCCGCCCGGCTCTGGGATTACGGCGACATGCCGGCGAGCCCCGATCTCGACGACGCCACGGTCGCCGCGCTCGTCGCCTATATCCGCGCCGCGCAGGCGGCCGACGGGCCCGGCGGCTGAGGCTTGACCCGCGCCGGCCGCGCGGGGAAGGCTCCCGTCCCGCGGCCGTCGGGAGCCGCGGCGCGTGGAGACGGCCGATGCAGTTCGACCCCGCCCTCGCCTGGCGCGACATCCGCGGCGAAGGGTTCAACGCCCATATCGGCCCGATCCGGTTCGCCCGGCTCTCCGAGACCCGCTTCCGCGCCGCGCTGGCGCTCGACGCGCGCCACATCAATGTCGGCGGGGTCTGCCATGGCGGCGTGCTGATGAGCCTCGCCGACGTCGCGATGGGCGCGGGCAGCTACGCGGCCGGGCCCGACCACCCCTGCGCGACCATCGCCTTCGACGCGCAGTTCCTCGCGGCGGCCAAGCGCGGCGACTGGCTGCTGGCCGAATCGCGCCAGCTCCGCCGGGTGCGCGCGCTGAGCTTCATGGAGGCCGAGCTCTGGTCGGGCGGGCGGCAGGTGATGCGCGCGAGCGGCATCTGGAAATATCTCGAGAGCCGCGCGCCGGCCGCCGAGCCGATCGACGTCGATCCCGGGCCGCGGGCCGACTGACGGGGCGCGGGCCGGCCCGGGCGGCGCGCCGCCCGGCCGCCGTCTCAGGCGTTCGCGAGGTCGGTGATCAGGCGGTCGATGTTCCCGCCGCGCGCCTGCAGCATCGCGCCGATCTCCTCGCGCTGGGTGACGAGGAGCGACACGCCCTCGATGACGATGTCGGCGATCACCACCCGACCCGGCCGGTCGCTGACCACCCAGTCGACCGCGACGGGCTGGCCCTGCGGCTGGCTCACGGTGCTCGAGACCGTCAGGCCGCGCTGGCCGGCGTCGCTCACCTGGCCCAGCGAGACCGTCTGACCGCTGTAGTCCTGGAAGCGCCGCGCGTAGACGGTCGAGAGGTAGTGCAGGAACGCCTCCTCGAACCGCTTCTGCTGGCTCTCCGACATCTCGCGCCAGGTCCGGCCGGCGGCGAAGCGCGCGATCTGCGGCATCGCGGCGTAGCGCGTGAGGATGTCGGCGAGCTCGTCCGACTTGGCGGAGACGTCGCCCGGCTTCGAGGCGAGTTTCAGCACCTCGTCGACCGCCGCGCGCACGTGGCGCCGGGCCTCCTCCGCCTCCAGAGCGCGGGCGCCGGGGCCCGCCGCGACAACGGCGAGGGCGAGCAGCAGGCCCCCGATCGCGGTTCGTCTCGTTGGCGCCATCCGCCGCCTCCTGTCTTCGAAAGTTGTGGGCCGCCCACCCTTAGGCGATCGCCCCCCCGATGCCAACGGGCGCGAACCCGCCCAACGCGCCGGTCGCCCGGTGTCGTCGCGGGCGGCCATCACGGACGCGTTAACGCGGCCGAAAAGGCACGCCCACCAGTTTCCGCCGTGACGGGCTCCCGTCGGCGTCCCGATCCGGTGCCGCGCCCGGGCCAGCTCGGTTGCGGGCAGCCCACCCACGCGCTAAGGACGGGCCGTGGCGGGCCGGCGCAAACCGCGCGCGCTCCCCGCGGCACCAACGCCGGGGTCGCCGCGGTCGGGCACGCGATCCGGCGCCGCCGCGGCGGCACGGGCGGAGGCCGGGAGGCAGAGTTGCGAGAAAGAACGGGGCGATGAAGCAGGAAACCGGCGTCGCGGAAATGCGCAAGGCCATGGGGGAGTGCCGCTGGCACTTCACCAACGTCGCGATCTTCAGCGTGTTCGTGAACATGCTGATGCTGACGGGCCCGCTCTTCATGCTGCAGACCTACGACCGCGTGCTGACCAGCCGCTCGGTCGAGACGCTGGTGGCGCTGCTGCTTCTGGTGACGGCGCTCTTCCTCTTCTTCGGCATGCTCGACTTCGCGCGCGGCCGCGTGCTCGCCCGCGCCGGGGCCCGCTTCCAGAGCCTGCTCGACAGCCGCGTCTTCACCGTGATCATGCGCCGCTCGGTCTCGCCGGCCGAGCGCGCGCGGCCCAACACCGCGGCGCGCGATCTCGACTCGATCCGCACCCTGCTGGCGGGGCCGGCGCCCTTCGCGCTCTTCGACGTGCCGTGGACGCCGCTCTTCCTCGCCATCATCTTCTTCTTCCACCTCTATCTCGGCTGGGTGGCGGTGGCCGGCGGCGCGCTGCTGATCGTGCTGACCGCGCTCAACCAGTGGCGCTCGAAGGAGCCCAACGCCGAGAGCCAGGCCGCGACCTACGAGGCCGAGAACCTCGGCGAGTCGCTCCGCCAGAATGCCGAGGTCGTGCAGGGCCTCGGCATGCACGACGCGGGCCTCTCGCGCTGGCAGAAGCTGCGCAAGCTCTCGATGGAGAAGCAGCTCCTCGCCTCGGACCGCACCTCGTCCTACGCCTCGTCGTCCAAGGCGCTGCGCTTCTATCTCCAGTCGGTGATGCTCGCCGTCGGCGCCTGGCTGGTGCTGCAGCAGGAGATCTCGCCCGGCATGATGATCGCCGCCTCGATCCTGATGGGCCGCGCGCTCGCGCCGATCGAGCAGGCGATCGGGCAGTGGAGCCAGGCCCAGCGCGCGCTCCGCGGCTGGAAGGCGCTCGGCGAGATGCTCGACCGCGTGCCCGAGGAGCGCCCGAAGACCCAGCTGCCCGCCCCAAAGGGCTATATCGACGTGCAGAAGGTCTCGGTGCTCGCGCCCGGCGAGGAGGTGCCCGCGCTCCGCGGCATCTCGTTCAAGATCGAGCCCGGGCAGGCGCTCGGCGTCATCGGGCCCTCGGGGGCCGGCAAGTCGACCCTCGCCAAGGTGCTCACCGGCGTCTGGCCGCCGGCGGGCGGCAAGGTGCGGCTCGACGGCGCGGCGCTCGACCAGTGGCCGACCAACGATCTCGGCAGGCACATCGGCTATCTCAGCCAGGACATCGGGCTGTTCTCCGGCACCGTGGCGGAGAACATCGCCCGCCTCTCCAGCCAGCCGGACGACAAGAAGGTGGTCGAGGCGGCGCAGCGGGCCGGCGCGCATGAGCTGCTGCTCTCGCTGCCGCAGGGCTACAACACGCAGATCGGCTATGGCGGCGGCCGGCTCTCGGGCGGCCAGCGCCAGCGCGTCGCCCTCGCCCGCGCGCTCTACGGCGATCCGCCGGTCCTCGTGCTCGACGAGCCCAACGCCAATCTCGACGCGCAGGGGGAGCAGGCCCTCGTCGACGCGATCCGGGACGCCAAGGCGCGCGGCAAGACCGTGGTGGTGATGGCGCACCGGCCCTCCGCGATCGCGGCCTGCGACCTGCTGCTGATGATCGACAAGGGGCTGCAGGTGGATTTCGGGCCCCGCGACGAGGTGCTGAAGAAGCGCACGCGCAACTATCCCCAGCTCGTCGGCGACCGCGACAAGCAGGCGGCCGAGGGCGGCGGAACGCCCGCGGCAGGCG
>CAZWDE010000084.1:0-11207 GCA_964632555.1 uncultured Limibaculum sp. | reverse complement strand
CCCGCCGCCTTCAGCCGGTCGAGCACGTCGACCACCTGGTTCGTGGTCATGCCGAAGGCCGAGCGGTCGCCCGAGCTCTCGGCCCACTTGCCCGAGATCTTGCGCGTGAGCTTGACCCGCACGCCGAGGAGGGGTTCCTCGCCCAGCGCCTCGGCCTCGGCGAGCACCGTGTCGAGCTCGCGCGGGCTCTCCAGCACGATGACGCAGTGGATGCCGAGCTTCTTGGCGAGGATCGCGAGGCGCACGAATTCGGCGTCCTTGATCCCGTTGCAGATGATCAGGCTCTCGGGCGCGAGGTTGCGCGACAGCGCGATCAGCAGCTCGGGCTTCGAGCCCGCCTCGAGCCCGAAGGCCCAGGGCCGGCCGTGCTCGACGATGCGGTCGACCACCTCGGCCTGCTGGTTGACCTTGATCGGGAAGACGCCCTGGTAGCGGCCCCGGTACCCGGCGCTCGCGATCGCGGCCTCGAAGGCCTCGTTGATCGCCCGGAGCTGGTGCTCGATATAGGCGTTGACGCGGAGCAGCACGGGCGGGCGGATGTCGCGCGTCTCGAGCTCGCGGATGACCCGCGGCAGCGCGATCGGCGCGGCCTCGGGGCGCAGCGGGTTCCGCAGCCCGACCTCGCCGGTCTCCAGAACCGTCACGAGACCGTGGCCCCAGCGCTCGATCCCGTAGACGTCCGACGGCTTCGTCATTCGCGCCTCCCCTGTGGCCCGTGCCTCACTATCACCTAGCGCGGCCGGACGCGCGACCTAATCCGCGCGCCCGCCCGAGGCAAGTGGCGCGGTCAGTCGCGGAACTCGCGCGCGGCGCCGGCGCCGGCGGCCTCGACCCGCCAGCCGCGCAGCGTCCAGGCGATGTTGCGCGCGATCAGCTGGCGCCGCGCCGGGATGCCGGCCGTCGTCCGCCAGTCCGGGAAGCGCGCCTCGATCGCGTCGGCGATCGCGGCGCGGTCGGCCGCGTCGACGCGGCCGTCGTCGCCGAGCGCGGCGGCGATCAGGTCGCGGTGGGCCGTCAGGACGGCGATCTCCGCGGCGATCAGATCCTCCGCGGGGCCGGGATCGCCGTGGCCGGGGTAGATCGTCTCGACATCGGGGAACCGCGCGCGCAGCGCCTCGAGCTGGGCGATCCACGCGTCGAGCCCGCCCTGGTAGAGCACCGGCAGCGTCGCGCCGTTGACAAGGTCGCCGGTGAACAGCGCGCGCTCGGCGGGGACGTGGAAGAGCACGGTCTCGATGGCCTCGTTCTGGCGCAGGATCACCGGCTCGACGGTGATCCCGGCCGCCTCGAAGGGCTCGCCGTCGCGGATCGTGGCGGTGGGCTCGGGGATCTCGGCCGGAAAGTCCGCGCCGAACTGGTCGCGGCGGTTGGCGATGAAGCCCTGCTCGTCGAAGGCGAGGGAGCGGGCGGTCCACTCGGCGGCGTGGAATTCGGCCGGCGCCCCTGCGGCCGAGGCCGCGTCGAGGAACACCGGGATACCGCCGAAATGGTCGGTGTGCGGGTGGGTCAGAAGCACGTGGCGGATCGGCGCGTCGGTCGTCTCCCGCAGATGGGCGAGCGCGCGGCGCGCGTCGGAGAGCCGCCAGTGGCCGTCGATCACGACCACGCCTTCGGGGCCGATCAGCCAGTAGTTGTTGACGCTGTGATGGCCCGCGGTGTCGGTCGTGTAGCCGCGGACGATGCCCGCGCCCTCGATCGGGCCCTCGGTCGGGCCGAGCGGCTCGGCGGCGGCCGCGGTGGCGAGCAGGGCGGCGGCGACGGTGACGGATGGTCTCATGGCTTGGCCTCCTCGATGGACACGTCTTTGACCGTTCGGTCACGCATCAAGGTGGGGGCGTGGCCGCCCGGTCCAAGACGCGGGCGTTCCGATCTCGGAAAGAGACCCTTGCGGCGCGCTCAGCGCGCCGGCAGCGGGATGTGCTCGCCGTCGTCGTCGGGGGGAAGCCGGAAGCGGCCGTGCTCCCAGTCGCCCGCGGCCCAGGCCTCCTTCGCCGCCTCGATCCGCTCGCGCGAGGAGGCGACGAAGTTCCACCAGATGTAGCGCGGGCCCGGCAGCGTCGCGCCGCCGAGCAGCATCAGCCGGGCGGGGGTTCTTGCGGTGACGGTGATCTCGTCGCCGGGGCGGAACACCATCATCTGCCCGGCCGCGTAGGAGTGCCCGGCGATCTCGATCTCGCCCGCCGTGACATAGAGCCCGCGATCCTCGTGCTCGGCGGGCAGCGGGATCTTCGCGCCCGCCTCGAGCACCGCGTCGGCGTAGAACATCTCCGAGAAGGTCTTCACCGGCGCCGTCGCCCCCCATCCGGTGCCGAGGATGAGCCTCAGCCGCTTGCCCTCGCCCTCGAGGAGCGGCAGCGCGGCCGCCTCGGCGTGCTCGAAGGCCGGATCGCGCTCCTCCTCCGCCTCGGGCAGCGCGACCCAGGTCTGGATCCCGAAGAGCCGCTCGCCCGCGACGCGGCGCTCGGGCGCCGTGCGCTCGGAATGGGTGATGCCGCGGCCCGCGATCATCCAGTTGACCGCGCCCGGGGTGATCTCCATCGCGGTGCCGAGGCTGTCGCGGTGATAGACCCCGCCCTCGTAGAGATAGGTGACGGTGGCGAGCCCGATATGGGGATGCGGGCGCACGTCCATCCCCTGCTCGGTGACGAACTCGGCGGGGCCCATCTGGTCGAAGAAGATGAACGGACCGACCATCTGGCGCTTCGGGGCGGGCAGGGCGCGGCGCACCTCGAAGGCGCCGATGTCGCGCGAGCGCGGCACGATGACCGTCTCGATGGCGGCGCAGTCCTCGGGGGTCGTCGGGCACTGGGGGTCGAGCGCGGGGTTCCAGCTCATCGGGTCGCTCCATCGGCAGGGCTGTCGGCGTGGCGCAGGATGACCGATCCGCCGCGCGCTGTCGCCTCCCCCGACCGCAACGGAGAATTGCCGTTGACGGCATAAATCGCCGCCATGGGCGCCATATATTCGCCGCCGAGGCAAGAATGGCGCGAGGACGCGCCGACAGCGAGGAGGACACCATGGCACCGACCACCGCCGTCGACGGGCTGCACCACGTGACGTCGATCTCCGGCAGCGCGGCCGCGACGCACGCCTTCCACGCGGGCGTGCTGGGTCAGCGGCTCGTCAAGAAGACGGTCAATTTCGACGACCCGACGACCTACCACCTCTATTACGGCGACGAGACCGGCCGCGCGGGGACGGTGATGACCTTCTTCCCGTGGGAGGGGGCGCGGACGGGCCGGATCGGCGCCGGGCAGGTCGCGATCACCCAGTTCGCCGTGCCGAAGGGCGCGCTCGATCTCTGGGAGCGGCGGCTTGTCGGGGCCGGCGCGCCGGTCCGCGCCCGCGAGCGGGTGTTCGGCGAGGAGCGGCTCGTCACCGAGGACCGCGACGGGCTCCTCTACGCGCTGGTCGAGACCGACGTCGCAGGTCGCGCGCCGTGGACCACGGAGGGGATCGGCGAGGCCGCGGCGCTCCGCGGCTTCCACGGGGCGACGCTCGCCCTCGCCGACGGCGCGGCGACGGCGCGGCTCCTCGTCGATGCGCTCGGCTACCGCCAGACGGACGAGGCGGCGCTCGGCGAGACCGGGCGGCTCCTGCGCTTCGAAGCGGCGACGGGCCGCGCGCGGGTGATCGACCTCCACGTGGATCCGGCCATGCCCCGCGGCGCCGAGGGCGCGGGCACGGTGCACCACATCGCCTTCTCCGTGCCGGACCGGGCGGCGCAGGCCGAGGTCCGCAAGGCGCTGCTTGCGGCCGGGCAGGCGGTGACGCCGGCGATCGACCGGCAGTATTTCCACGCGATCTACACCCGCACGCCCGGCGGGGTGCTCTTCGAGGTGGCGACCGAGGAACCGGGCTTCGCGACCGACGAGCCGGTCGAGGCGCTCGGCACGGCGCTCAAGCTGCCGCCGCAGCACGAGGCCCTGCGCGACCGGATCGAGGCGGTGCTGCCGCCGCTCGCGGCCTGAGGGAGGCGGCGATGCTCGACGCCTACCGCCATCGCTGGCTGCCGGGGGAGGGCGCGACGCTCGTCCTCCTGCACGGCACCGGGGGCTCGGCCGCCGACATGCTGCGCCTCGGCGCGGCCGTCGCGCCCGGGGCCGCGATGCTCGCGCTCGAGGGCGACGTGCGCGAGGGCGGCGCGGCGCGGTTCTTCCGACGCCGGGCCGAGGGGGTCTACGACCTCGAGGACCTCGCGCGGCGCACCGAGACGCTCGACCGGTTTCTCGCCGCGGCCTTTGCCGAGCACGGCATCGACCCGCGCCGCGCGGTCGGCATCGGCTATTCGAACGGCGCCAACATGCTGGCGAGCCTCGCCTTCCGCGCGCCCTCAAGGCTCCCGCGGCTCGGCCTCATGCACCCGCTGATCCCCTTCGAGCCCGAGATCGCGCCCGGCGCCGCGGCGCTCGACGTCCGCATCACGGCCGGGGAGCGCGACCCGATCTGCCCGCCGGAGCTCACCGCGCGCCTCGCGGCGGCCTTCGCGCGGGCCGGCGCGCGGGTCGACACGCTCTGGCACCCGGGCGGGCACGAGATCCGGGCCGAGGAGATCGCCCATCTCGCGCGCCTCGTGGCCGAGCCCGCCTGAGCCCTCACTCCGCCGGGCGGGGCG
Organism: uncultured Limibaculum sp.; assembly: GCA_964632555.1. GTDB lineage: Bacteria > Pseudomonadota > Alphaproteobacteria > Rhodobacterales > Rhodobacteraceae > Thermohalobaculum. The sequence goes on along the minus strand of CAZWDE010000084.1, from coordinate 6,592 downwards.
CCGGCTCGGGGCCGTCCTCCCCGAGGGCGCCGTCGTCGTCCTCGATCCCGGCATCGTCCTCGCGGCGGCCCATGCTTCGGCACACCACGTAGAACACGGGCGTGAAGAGCAGCCCGAACACCGTCACGCCGATCATGCCGGAGAACACCGCCGTGCCGAGCGCCTGGCGCATCTCGGAGGCCGGGCCGGTGGCGAAGACGAGCGGCAGCACGCCGAGGATGAAGGCGAGCGAGGTCATCAGGATCGGGCGCAGGCGGAGCCGCGCGGCGCGCACCGCCGCCTGCACCCGGTCGTGCCCCTCCTCCTCGGCCTGCCGGGCGAACTCGACGATGAGGATCGCGTTCTTCGACGCGAGTCCCACCAGCACGACGAGGCCGATCTGGGTGAGGATGTTGTTGTCCATGCCGCGGTAGAGCACGCCCGTGATCGCCGCGAGCAGGCACATCGGCACGATCAGGATCACCGCGAGCGGCAGCAGCCAGCTCTCGTACTGCGCGGCGAGCACGAGGAAGACGAAGACAACCGCCAGCAGGAAGACGTAGATCGCCGTGTCGCCGGCCAGCTTCTCCTGCAGCGCGAGCTCGGTCCACTCGTAGCCGAAGCCCGAGGGCAGACCGCGCTCGGCCAGCGCCTCCACCTCGGCGATCGCCTCGCCGGTCGAGGTGCCGGGGGTGGTCTGTCCCTGCAGCGCGGCGGCGGGATAGAGGTTGTAGCGCGCCACCCGGTAGGGCCCCGTGCGGCGCTCGAAGGTGGCCACCGACCCGATCGGGGTCATCTCGCCCGCCTCGGACCGGGTGCGGAGCTCGGCGATGTCCGCGATCTCGTCGCGGTAGGGCCCGTCGGCCTGCGCCGTGACCCGGTAGGTCCGGCCGAGGAAGTTGAAGTCGTTGACGAAGACCGACCCGAGATAGACCTCGAGCGCCTCGTTGATCCGGGCGGGCGAAACGCCGATCAGCTCGGCCTTCACCCGGTCGATGTCGGCGAAGATCTGCGGCGTGTCGGTGTTGAAGAGGGTGAAGACCTGCGTGAGGCCGTCGATCCGGTTGGCCTCCAGCATCATGCCGACCGTCGCCTCCTCGAGCGCGTCGAGGCCGCGGCCGCGGCGGTCCTGCACGTAGAGCTTCCAGCCGCCGCCGGTTCCGATGCCGCGCACGGGCGGCGGCTCGAGCAGGAAGATGTTGGCCTCCTTGATCGCGCCGAAAAGCTGGCCCTGCAACTCGCCGAGCACGCGGCCCGAGGGGTAGCCGTTGGCGGTTCGCCAGTCGAAGTCGCGCATCGGCACGAAGATCGCGGCGGCGTTGGGCGCGTTGGTGAAGGTGGCGCCGTCGAGCCCGACGATCGCCACGGTGTCGCGCACCGCGGGATGCTCGAGGATGAGGTCGGTGGCGCGCCGCGCCACGCGGTCGGTCCGGGCGAGCGAGGAGCCCGCCGGCAGCTGCACCACGGTGATCAGATAGCCCTGGTCCTGCTGCGGGATGAAGCCCGTCGGCGCCCGCTCGAACTGGTAGATCCCGAGGCCGATCAGCCCCGCATAGACGACGAGCGCGAGCGCCGTGGCCGCGAGCATCGCGCGCACGATCGCCGCGTAGCCCGCCTCGAGCCCGCGGAACAGGACATCGAAAACGCGCCCGAAGAGCCGCAGCGGCAGCGTGAGCAGCCAGCCGATCAGCCCGAGAACCCCCGGCGTGCGCGGCGCGCCCTTGGGCTTCAGCAAAAGCGCGGCCAGCGCCGGCGACAGCGTCAGCGAGACGATGGTCGAGATCGTCGTCGACGCGGCGATGGTGAGCGCGAACTGCTGGAAGAACTGCCCGGTGATGCCCGCGATCGCGGCGACCGGGATGAACACCGCCAGCATCACGAGCGAGGTCGCGATCAGCGCGCCCGCGACCTCGGTCATGGTGCGCCGGGCCGCCTCGCGCGGGGAATGCCCCTCGCGCAGGTAGCGCTCGACATTCTCGGTCACCACGATGGCGTCGTCCACCACGATGCCGATCGCGAGGACGAGGCCGAAGAGCGTGAGATTGTTCAGCGAGAAGCCGAACGCCGCCATGATCAGGAAGGTGCCGATCAGCGAGACCGGGATCGCCACCACCGGGATCACCGAGGCGCGGAGCGAGTGGAGGAACACCACGATCACGAGGACGACGAGCGCCAGCGCCTCGAAGAGCGTCGTGTAGACGGCGTCGATCGACTCGGCGATGAACTCGGTGGGGTTGTAGACTACCTCGTAGGCCACGCCCGGCGGGAAGGCGGCGCTCAGCTCCTCCATCGCCGCGACGATCGCGTCGGCCGTGTCGAGCGCGTTGGAGCCCGGGCGCTGGAAGATGCCGATCGGCAGCGCGACGTCCCGCCCGAGATAGCCGTTGATCGAGTAGTCCTGCGCGCCGAGCTCGACCCGGCCGATGTCGCGCACCCGCACGATCTGGTCGTCGGTCTCCAGCACGACGATGTCGCCGAACTCCTCGGGCCGCACCAGCCGGCCCTGGGTCTGCACCTGCAGCTCGTAGGCCGAGGGGTCGGGCACCGGCAGGCGGTTGATCACGCCCGAGGCGACCTGCACGTTGTTCTCGCGGAGCGCCGCGACCACCTCGCCGGCGGTCAGCCCGCGCGCCGCGACGAGCTCCGGGTCGAGCCAGACCCGCATCGAATAGGCGCGCTCGGCGAAGATCGTCGCCTGTCCCACGCCGTCGATCCGCGCGAGGCGGTCGACGATCTGGGTGCGCGCGTAGTTGGAGATGTAGAGCTGGTCGCGCGAGCCGTCCGGCGACAGCATGTGGATGACCATCATCAGGTCGGGCGAGGACTTGCGCGTGGTGACGCCCAGCCGGCGCACCTCCTCGGGCAGCCGCGGCTCGGCGACCGAGACGCGGTTCTGCACCAGCACCTGCGCCTCGTCGAGATCGGTCCCGAGCTCGAACACGATGTTGAGCGACATGTTGCCGTCGCCGGTCGACTGGCTGACGAGGTAGAGCATGCCCTCGACGCCGTTGATCTCCTGCTCGATCGGGGTCGCCACCGTGTCGGCCACGACCTCGGCCGAGGCGCCGGGATAGCTCGCCGAGACCTGGATCGTCGGCGGCGCGATCTCGGGATACTGGGTCACCGGCAGCGAGACGTAGGCGACGATCCCGACGAGGGTGATCACGATCGAGACGACGGTGGCGAAGATCGGCCGGTCGATGAAGAAATGCGAGAAGCCCACCCGCTCAGTCCTCGCCGAGCGCGAGCTCGACCGGCTCGGGCGTCACCTTGCCGCCCGGCCGGGCGCGCTGCACGCCGGCCACGATCACCCGGTCGTCGCGGGCGAGCCCTTCGCGGATCACGCGCATGCCCTTGTGCAGTGGCCCGAGCCCGACCCGCCGCTGGGCGACGGTGCCGTCCTCGTCGACCACCATCACGATGAACTCCGACTGGTCGGCCAGCACGGCCTCGTCCGGCACGAGCAGCGCCTCGTAGGGGCCGGTTCCCGGCAGCCGCAGCCGCCCGAAGAGCCCCGGGATCAGCAGGCCGTCGTCGTTCTCGAGCACCGCCCGCCCGGTGATCGTGCCGGAGTTCGGGTCGATCACGTTGTCGACGAAGTTCATGCGCCCCTCGTGGACGAACTCCTCCTCGTCCATCAGCCGCACGCCGACATCGAGCGCGAGCGCCGCCTCGTCGCGCTGCGCGCCCCCGCCCGTCAGCCGCGAGTAACGCAGGAAATCGGCCTCGGAGGCGGTGAACTCGAAATGGATCGGGTCGACCGTCACCACGGTCGAGAGCAGCGTGGCGTTGCTCGCGCCGCCGATGATCAGGTTGCCCGCGTCGACCATCGCCTCGGACATCCGCCCCGAGATCGGCGTCTCGATCGTCGTGAAGTCGAGGTTGAGCTCGGCCTCGCGGAGTTCCGCCCGGGCGACCTGCACCGCGGCCTCGGCCTCGGCGAGCGTCGCCTGCGTGCGGTCCACCTCCTGCGCGGTGCCGACGTTGCGCTCGGCGAGCTGGGTGGCGCGGTCGAGCTCGATCCGGGCGAGATCGCGCGAGGCCTGCGCCGAGGCCAGCTGCGCGGTCGCCCGGTCGACCGCCGCCTCGAAGGTGCGCCGGTCGATCGTGAAGAGCAGGTCGCCCTTCTCGACCAGCTCGCCGTCGCGGAAGTGGATCTCGTCGAGATAGCCCGAGACGCGCGCCCGGATCTCCACCTCCTCGACCGCGGTGAAGCGGCCGGTGAACACGTCGTAGTCGATGATCGTCTCGACGATCGGCGTCGCCACCTCGACCGGCGGCGCCTCCGGCATCTGCGCGCGGAGCGCGACGGGCGACAGGACGGCGGCGAGGAGGGCGGCAGTGGCGGACAGGCGCATCGGAGATCTCCGGCAACTCGTGCGATGCAACCTAATGCACCGCGGCAAGAAGCGCAGCCCGACACTTCGGGATTTGTCCTGGCGCCGGGCCCGTCCGCCCCGCGCGCCTGCCGGGCCGTCGTGATCTCGCGCCGGACCCGACGTCCCGTCCCGCCCGTGCAAGAAACGGTTGCGTCTCGGGAGCGACCGATGGCGGCCGTCGGCATGTTGTCTTGGCGTTGCGACAGGCCGGCGGCGTGCGTTACTTTGGTGGCGCCTTGCGGTATATTGGGATGGGGAGGGCGGAATGTCGAAACGGACAAGATGCGGTCTTGTCGTGATCCTCGCGGTTGCGGTCGCAGCGGCCGGCGGACGCGCGGCCACCGCCCAGCAGAACCCGACCGGCACGCCCCTGCCGGACCGCGAGACCATGCGCCACTCGGTTCGGGAGAGCTACTCGCCCTATGTCGGGCGCAACTTCCCGACGCGGCCGCTCTGGGGCGACACGCACCTGCACACCTCGGCGTCGCTCGACGCCTATGCCTGGGGCGGGCGGCTCGACGCCGAGGCCGCCTATCGCTTCGCCCGCGGCGAGGAGGTGCGGGCCACCGACGGGATGCGGGTGCGCCTGTCGCGCCCGCTCGACTGGCTCGTCATCGCCGACCATTCGGAATTCATGGGCGTCGCCGTGGCGCTGACCGAGGGCGACCCGCGCCTGATGGTCGACGCGAAGTCGCGGCGCTGGAACGAGATGATGAACGGCGACAATGCCTCCGCCACGCAGGCGGCGGTGGAAATGATCACCGACATGGGCCGCGGCCAGATCCCGGACGTCTATTTCGATCGCGACCTCGCGAAGTCGATCTGGCAGAGCCATCTCGAAATCACCGAAAGATACAACGACCCCGGCGAGTTCACGGCCTTCATGGGCTACGAATGGAGCGCGATGCCGAGCGGCAACAACATGCACCGGGTGGTGATCTTCAAGGACGGCGCCGAGAAGGTGGGGCGCACGGTGCCGTTCTCGTCGAACGACAGCGTCGATCCCGAGGACCTCTGGGCGTATATGGAGCGCTACGAGGCGGAGACCGGCGGATCGGTTCTCGCCCTCGCTCACAACGGCAATCTGAGCAGCGGGCTGATGTTCGACACCAAGCGGTGGAACGGCGAGCCCCTGACGCGCGACTATGCCGAGACGCGGTCGCGCTGGGAGCCGATCTACGAGGTCACGCAGATCAAGGGCGACGGCGAGACGCATCCGCTGCTCTCGCCCGATGACGAATTCGCCGACTACGAGACCTGGGACCGGGCGAATCTCGACATGACGATCCCGAACCGGCCGGAGTGGCTGCCCGGCCAGTACGCCCGGTCGGGCCTCCGGCGCGGTCTCGCCTTCGCCGAGCAACTGGGCGTCAACCCGTACAAGTTCGGCATGGTCGGCTCGACCGACAGCCACATCTCGCTCGCGGCCGTCGAGGAGGAGAACTATCTCGGCAAATACGTCAACACGGCGCCGAGCCCCGAGCGCTGGAGCCACGTCTCGATGCAGTCGGCCGACGGCGCGATCCAGATCATCGGCTGGGAGGCCGTCTCCTCGGGCTATGCCGCCGTCTGGGCGAGCGAGAACACGCGCGAGGCGATCTTCGACGCGATGCGCCGCCGCGAGGTCTACGCCACCACCGGGCCGCGCATGTTCGTGCGGTTCTTCGGCGGCTGGGACTTCCGGCCGGAGGATGCCCGCAGCCGCCTGCCGGCCGATATCGGTTATGCCAGGGGGGTGCCGATGGGCGGCGATCTGGGCGCCGGGCCCCCGGGCACCGCGCCGCGCTTTCTCGTGGCCGCCCTCAAGGACCCCTACAGCGGCAATCTCGACCGCATCCAGATCGTCAAGGGCTGGCTCGACGCCGAGGGCGAGACCCACGAACGGGTGCACGACGTGGTGTGGGCCGAGGCCGACATCCGCCAGCCGGGAGAGGACGGCCGGCTGCCGCCCGTCGGCGACACGGTCGATGTCGAAACCGCGACCTGGACCAACACGATCGGCGCCCCGGAGCTGATCGCGGTGTGGGAGGACCCCGACTTCGACCCGAGCGAGCGCGCCTTCTACTACGCCCGCGTGCTCGAGATCCCGACGCCGCGCTGGACCGCCTACGACGCCGCGCGCTACGGCGTCGGGATGGCCCCCGACGTGCCGATGACCACGCAGGAACGCGCCTACACCTCGCCGATCTGGTACACGCCCGGTCGCTGACACGCGCGCGGCCCGGGCGCGCCCG
>CAZWDE010000083.1:324-11286 GCA_964632555.1 uncultured Limibaculum sp. | reverse complement strand
TATTAGTGCTGCTGGGGCGCCGCCCCCGGGGTGGGGGGGCGCGCGGGGGGCGGGGCGGGGCCCGGGGCGCCGGCGAGGGACGGGAATGAGCAAGGCGATCGCGAGCCACCCGCGCCGGGCGCGGCACGTGGCCATCATCATGGACGGCAACGGACGCTGGGCCGTGCGGCGCGGCTTCGCGCGCACCGCGGGGCATCATCGCGGCGTCGAGCGCGTGCGCGAGGTGGTGCGCGCGGCGCCCGATCTCGGCGTCGAGATCATGACGCTCTACGCGTTCTCGACCGAGAACTGGCACCGCCCGGGCTACGAGGTGGCGGTGCTGATGGCCCTGATGCGCCGCTACATCATCCGCGAGATCGACGAGCTCGACTACCAGAACGTGCGGCTCCGGGTGATCGGCCAGCGCCACCGCCTGCCGCGCGACCTGCAGCGCCTGATCGAGCAAGCCGAGCGGCGCACCGCGGCGAACGACGGGCTGCTCGTGCAGGTCGCGCTCTCCTATGGCGGGCGGGCGGAGATCGCGGACGCGGCCCGCCGGATCGCCGAGGCCGTGGCCGAGGGGCGGCTCGCGCCCGCCGAGATCACGCAGGAGACCGTCACCGCGGCGCTCGACACGGCCGGCGTGCCCGACCCCGATCTCGTGATCCGCACCTCGGGCGAGACGCGGGTGTCCAACTTCCTGCTCTGGCAGGCCGCCTATGCCGAATACTGCTTCGTCGAGGAGTGCTGGCCCGATTTCTCGGCCGAGCAGCTCGAGGCGATCCTCGCCGCCTTCGCCGCCCGCGAGCGGCGGTTCGGCAAGATCGCGGCGCAGCTCTGAGCCGGCGGCGGGGGCGCGGATGGAGGCTCCCGACCGCTTCGCCGATCTCCGCCTGCGGGTGATCTCGGGCGTCGTGTTGGCCGCGGCGGCGCTGGCGCTCCTCTGGGCCGGCGGCTGGTGGACGGCGGCGCTCGTCGCCGCGGTGGCCGCCGCCTCGGTGCGCGAATGGCGCCGCCTCACCGCGCCGGGGGGCGCGCGGGCCGACCTCCACGCCGCCGCGGGCGCGGCGATCGTGCTGCTCGCGCCGGCGGCGGGCTTCACCGCGGCGCTCGCCGGCGCCGCGCTTGCCGCCCGCGCGATCCGCGCCGACGTCCGGGCGCGCGGCCGCGGGGCGGCCGGCCTCTGGGGCGCGGGCGGGCTCGCCGCCATCCTCGCGGCGGCGCTCGCGCGCCTCGCGCTGCGGCGGATGGAGCCCTTCGGCTTCGAGACCGCGCTCTGGGTCGTGCTCGTGGTCGCGCTCGCCGACACCGGCGCCTATTTCGCCGGGCGCCTCGTCGGGGGGCCGAAGATCTGGCCCCGGGTCAGCCCGAAGAAGACCTGGGCCGGGCTCTGCGGCGGCGTCGGGCTTGCGTTTTTCGGCGGCGGCCTCTTCAGTTGGGCGACGACGGGGACCTATTTCTACGAGGTGTGCACCGTGTCGGCGATCGCGGCCTGTCTCGCGCAGGGCGGAGACCTCGCGCAGAGCGCGCTCAAGCGCCGCTTCGGGGTGAAGGACACCGGAACCCTGATCCCGGGCCATGGCGGCGCGCTCGACCGGGTCGACGGGCTGATGGCCGCGACCCTCGTCGCCGGCTCGGTCACGCTCTGGCGCGGCAAGGCCGTGTTCATCTGGTGAGCGGAATGGCGCGGCGGATCAGCATTCTCGGCGTGACGGGCTCGATCGGGCGCAGCACGGTCGACGTGCTGTCGCACGCGGGCGCGGGGACCGAGGTCGTCGCGGTCACGGGCCACGCCAACATCGCGGGGCTCGCCGAGGCCGCCCGCGCCCTCCGCGCCGAGATCGCCGTGACGGCCGACCCGACGCGGCTCGGCGATCTCCGCGACGCGCTCGCGGGCAGCGGGATCGAGGCGGCGGCCGGGGCGCCGGCGCTCGTCGAGGCGGCCAGCCGGCCGGCGGACTGGGTGATGTCGGCGATCGTCGGCGCCGCCGGCCTCGCGCCGACGCTCGCCGCGGTCGGCCAGGGCGCGGCGGTCGCACTGGCCAACAAGGAGTGCCTGGTCGCCGCGGGGCCGCTCTTCCTCGACGCCTGCGGGCGCCACGGGGCGACGCTGCTGCCGGTCGACAGCGAGCACAACGCGATCTTCCAGTGCCTCGCGGCCGACCGCGGGGCCGAGATCGAGCGCATCGTCCTGACCGCCTCGGGCGGGCCGTTCCGCACCCGCACGCGCGAGGAGATGGCGCGCGTCACCGTCGCCGAAGCGGTGGCGCATCCCAACTGGGCGATGGGCCAGCGGATCTCGATCGACAGCGCCTCGATGTTCAACAAGGCGCTCGAGATGATCGAGGCGTGGCACCTGTTCGGCGTCGCGCCCGGCCAGATCGAGGTGATCGTGCACCCGCAGTCGATCATCCACTCGATGGTCGGCTTCACCGACGGCTCGGTGCTGGCGCATCTCGGCCCGGCGGACATGCGCGTCGCCATCGGCCACACGCTCGCCTGGCCCGAGCGGCGCGCGCTGCCCGTCGAGCGGCTCGACTTCGCCCGCCTGGCCCGGCTCGACTTCGAGGCGCCGGATCCCGAGCGCTTCCCCGCCCTCGGCCTCGCGCGGCGCGCGATGGAGCGGGGTGGCGTCGCCGGCTGCGTGCTGAACGCGGCGCGCGAGGTGGCGCTCGACGCCTTCATCGCCGGCCATATCGGCTTCCTCGACATGGCGCGTCTCGTCGAAAGCGTCATGGAGGCGCTTGACGGACTGCCCGCCGCGACCGACCTGCATCACATCTTCGCCACCGACACGCACGCCCGGCGCGTCGGCCGCGCCCTGTTGCCGCGCTTCGCGGCCTGACCGACCGAAAAGGAGACGACATGGATTTTCTGGACGCGATCCCCGTCATCGGCCCGATCCTCGGGGCCGCGATCCCGTTCCTGATCGTCCTCGGCGTCGTCGTCTTCGTCCACGAATACGGCCACTACATCGTCGGGCGCTGGGCCGGGATCCAGGCGGAGACCTTCTCGATCGGCTTCGGCCGGCCCCTGCTCTCGTGGCGCGACCGGCGCGGCACCACCTGGCAGATCGCGGCGATCCCGCTCGGCGGCTTCGTGAAGTTCGTCGGCGACATGAACCCCGCGAGCGCCGGCGAGCCCGACACCGAGCGCCTGTCGGAGGAGCAGAAGACCGTCGCGTTCCACACCGCGCCGCTCGGCGCGCGCGCGGCGACCGTGGTCGCGGGCCCGGTCGCCAACTTCCTGCTCTCCATCGTGATCTTCGCCGGGCTCGCCCTCGCCGTGGGGCAGCAGAGCGACCGGCCCGTGATCGCCGACACGGTCGGCGAGGCCGGCGCCGAGGTCGGCTTCCAGCCGGGCGACCGGGTGCTCTCGCTCGACGGCCGGCCGATCGAGACCTTCGGGGGCCTCGTCGACTATCTTCACCGCTCCGACGGCGAGCCGGTGACGGCGCGGGTCGAGCGCGACGGGCGCACCGAGACCATCGAGGTCGCCTACTCGATCCCGCCCGAGATCCAGATCCGCCCCGGCATGCCCGCCTCGCAGGCCGGGATGGCGCCGGGCGACCGGATCGTCGCGATCAACGGCGAGCCGATCTCGTCCTTCTTCGACCTCCAGATGGTGGCCCGCGAGCTGCCGACCGGCGAGCCCGTCACCGTCGGCGTCGAGCGCGGCGGCGAGCGGCTCGACTTCACCTTCGTGCCCGAGACGCAGGTGCGCGAGGACCCGGTGACCGGCGAGGACCGCCCGCAGGCGACGCTCGGCGTCGTGCCCGTGCGCGGCGGCGGGCTGGTGCCGCCCACCGTGTCGATCGGCCCCGGGCAGGCGCTCCTCGTCGGGGTCGAGAGCACCTGGGGGATCATCGCGACGACGGTCGCCTATCTCGGCGACATGATCTTCGCCGACGCGGACACGAGCCAGCTCGGCGGGCCGCTCCGCATCGCGGAGATGTCGGGCGACACGGCCGCGCAGGGGATGATCGCGTTCCTGCGGCTGATCGCGGTGCTCTCCACCTCGATCGGCTTCCTCAACCTGCTGCCCATCCCGGTGCTCGACGGCGGGCATCTGCTGTTCTACGCCGCGGAAGCGGTGCGCGGGCGACCGGTGCGCGGCGCCTGGCTGCAGATCGGCACCGTCATCGGGCTTTCGCTCGTGCTCTCGCTCATGGTATTCGCGACCTATAACGACATCTCCCGCCTCTTCGCGGGGTGAGGCGGCGCGTCCCGACCCCGGCCGGGCGACGCCGGACGGGCAGGAGGGACCATGACCGGACGTTCCGCTCTCTGGCTCGGGCGGCTCGTGCCGCTCGTCGCCGTGGTCGCGGCGGCGCTCGCGATCGCACCGGGCGTCGCCCCGCAGGCCCGCGCGCAGGCCGTGCCGCAGGCCGGCGCCGAGGCCGGCGGCATCGTGATCCGGGGCAACCGGCGCATCGAGTCCGGCACCGTGCTGTCCTACATGGCACTGCCGACCGATCGCACGGTCACCGCCGAGGACCTCAACGCCGCCACACGGCGCCTCTTCGACACCGGCCTCTTCCGCGACGTGCAGGTGATCCCGACCCAGCAGGGCATCGTCGTCGAGGTCGAGGAGAACCCCTCGATCAACCAGATCGCCTTCGAGGGGAACGACGTCGTCACCGACGAGGACCTCAACCGGATCATCAGCCTGCGCCCGCGCTTCCCGTTCACGCCGGCGGCGGCCGAGGCCGACGCGCAGGCGATCATCGAGGTCTACCGGCGCACCGGGCGCTACGGCGCGCAGGTGACGCCCGTGATCATCGAGCGCCCGGAGAACCGCGTCGACCTCGTCTTCGAGATCGTCGAGGGCGAGCTCACCGGCATCAACTCGATCGACTTCACCGGCAACCGGGCGTTTTCCGACAGCCGGCTGCGCGACGTGATCGAGACCCGCGAGTCGGGGCTCCTCTCGCTCTTCTTCTCGACCGATGTCTACGACCCCGACCGGCTCGAGCTCGACAAGTCGCTGCTCCGCACCTTCTACCTCTCGCGCGGCTATGCCGACTATTCGCTGCTCTCGACAACGACCGAGCTCGCGCCCGATCGCTCGGGCTTTTTCATCACGTTCAACATCGAGGAAGGGCCGATCTACCAGTTCGGCGAGTTCGACGTTGTGGTCACGGCGGAGGGGCTGGAGGCCGACGACTTTCTCGCGATCATCCCGGAGGACCTGACGGGCGAGACCTACGACGCGACGCGCGTCGAGGAGATCGCCAACGACCTGACCGACCTCGCCGGCGAGAAGGGCTTCGCCTTCGTCCGGGTCAGCCCGCGCGCCGACAAGGACACCGAAGACCGGGTGATCGACATCACCTTCGAGCTCGAGGAGGGCAGCCGCGTCTTCGTCGAGCGCATCGAGATCGAGGGCAACACCCAGACGCTCGACCGCGTGATCCGGCGCGAGATCGAGCTCGTCGAGGGCGACGCGTTCGACGCGCGCAAGATCCGCCGGGCGCGCAGCCAGATCCGCGGGCTCGACTATTTCGAGCGCGTCGAGGTCGAGGTGGAGGAGGGCAGCGCCGAGGACCGCGCCGTGCTGCGCGTGCAGGTCGAGGAGAAGTCGACCGGCTCGGTCTCGTTCGGCATCGGGTTTTCGTCCTCGGCGGGCCCGCTCGGCAGCGTCCAGGTGCGCGAGCGCAACTTCCTCGGCCGCGGGCAGATCGTGAACGCGCAGGTGACCGCCGCGGGCGACACGCAGGTCTACGACTTCTCCTTCACCGAGCCGCGGTTCCTCGACCGCGACCTCGCGGTCACCGCCCGGGGCTTCTTCCTGCAGGACGACCGCGACGACGAAAGCTCGTTCCGCCTCAACCGCGCCGGTTTCGAGCCCTCGGTCGGGTTCCCGCTGTCCGACCGCACCCGGCTGACGCTGCTCTACGACTTCGCGCGCGACGACATCGACGCCGACCCCGACGCCTCGCCCGCGATCCAGGTGGACGACGGCGCGCGCTTCAAGTCCTCGATCGGCTACCGGCTGACCTACGACCAGCGCAACGATCCGATCGAGCCGACCGGCGGCTATCTCGCCAGCATCGAGCAGGAATTCGCCGGCATCGGCGGCGACGCGCAGTTCGCCCGCACCCGCGGCTCGATCAAGGGCTGGCAGGGCCTGCTCGACAACCAGGTGGTGGCGAGCCTCGAGCTCGAGGGCGGCGCGCTCTTCGGCTTCGGCGAGGACAGCCAGGTGAACGACCGCTTCTTCATCGGCGGCGCGTCGCTGCGGGGCTTCGCCGACGAGGGGATCGGCCCGCGCGACATGCAGACCGACGACAGCGTGGGCGGCAACTACTTCACCGTCGCCCGGCTCGAGGTGTCCTTCCCGCTCGGCCTGCCGGAGGAGCTCGGGATCTTCGGCGGCGCCTTCGTCGACGCGGGCACCCTCTTCGGGCTCGACCGGACGGACTTCCCCGCGCTCGGCAACGCCAGCGCCGTGACGATCGACGACAGCGCCGACCTGCGCGTCGCCGCCGGCGGCCTCCTCTTCATCGACAGCCCCTTCGGCCCCATCGAGCTCAGCGTCGGCGTGCCGCTGATCGACGAGGACGGCGACGAAGAGGAGCTCTTCCGCGTCAATGTCGGCACGCGGTTCTGAGCGGCGGGGTGTCCTCGCGGGGCTGCTCGCCGCGGTCCTCGCGGCCGCGGCGGCGCCGGCGCAGGAGCTTGCGCCGGGCGGGGTGATCGTGGTCTCGCGCGAGCGCGTGCTGCAGGAGACGGTCGCCGGGCAGGCGCTTCTCGCGGCCGAGCGCGAGCTCGGCACCGCCTTCGAGGCGCGGGTGGACGCCGCGAAATCGACCCTCGACGCCGAGGAGGCCGAGCTCGCGCGGCTGCGCGGCCAGCTCGGCCGCGAGGAGTTCGAGCGCCGCGCCGCCGCCTTCGACCGCCGGGTGCGCCGGGCCCGCCGCCTCAGCCAGAAGCAGGCCGCCGAGCTCCAGCAGAGCTTCCGCGCCGCGCGCGAGCGCCTCGCCGCCGAGCTCGGCCCGATCCTGATCGAGATCCTGCGCCAAACCGGGGCGAGCGTGGTGCTCGACGCCGGCCAGATCCTCGTCGCCGCGCCCACGGTCGACGCGACCGACGAGGCGATCCGGCTCTTCGACGAGCGCGTCGACGCGCCCGAGATCGCATTGCCCGAGCCCGAGCCGCTGATCCGCCCCGAGGACGCGCCCGAGCCGCCCGCCGCCGGGGACTGACGCGGCCGGGAAGCGGGGCCGGGGGCTTGATTTCACCCCGCCGGGCGGTATGCACGACCACACTTCCAGCGAGGCGACAGGGGCGAGATGTCGGACGCGAGCATCGCAGAGAGCGGCCGCGAGGCGGATATCGAGCGGATCAAGCGCATGATCCCGCACCGTTATCCGTTCCTCATGATCGACCGGGTGCGCGCGATCGTCCCGCATCAGAGCGCCGTGGGGCTGAAGATGGTGACCGCCAACGAGCCGCACTTCCAGGGCCACTTCCCGCAGGAGGCGGTGATGCCCGGCGTGCTGATCGTCGAGGCGATGGCGCAGACCGCCGGCGTCCTCGTCGTCGACAGCCTCGGCAAGGAGGGCGAGGACCTGCTGGTCTACTTCATGACGATCGACAAGACGCGCTTCCGCAAGAAGGTGGTCCCGGGCGATCTGCTGGAGCTGCACGTGAAGATCCAGCGCGCGCGCGGCAAGGTGTTCCGGTTCTGGGGCGAGGCGCGCGTGGGCGCCGACCTGATGGCCGAGGCGGAGTTCTCCGCGATGATCATCGACGAGCACGACGCCCGCCGCCACCAGGGGGCGATGTGAGCGTCCACCCCACCGCCGTCGTCGAGCCCGGGGCGGAGGTCCATCCGGGGGCGACCGTCGGGCCCTTCTGCGTCGTCGGCGCGGGCGTCTCGCTCGCCGAAGGGGTCGAGCTCGTCTCCCACGTCGCCGTGGCGGGGCGCACGGCGATCGGGCCGCGCACGCGCGTCTGGCCGTTCGCCTCGATCGGCCACCAGCCGCAGGACCTGAAATATCGCGGCGAGGAGAGCCGGCTCGAGATCGGCGCGGACTGCATGATCCGCGAGCACGTCACCGCCAATCCCGGCACCACCGGCGGCGGCATGGTCACCCGGATCGGCGACCGCTGCCTGCTGATGGTGGGCGCGCATGTCGGCCACGACTGCCAGATCGGGCCCGGCGTGATCCTCGCCAACAACGCGACGCTCGCCGGCCATGTCGAGATCGGCGACAGCGCGTTCCTCGGCGGGCTCTCGGCGGTGCACCAGTTCGTGCGCATCGGCGAGCACGCGATGGTGGGCGGCATGACCGGCGTCGAGAAGGACGTGATCCCCTTCGGCTCGGTGATCGGCAACCGCGCCCATCTCGGCGGGCTCAACATCGTCGGGCTGAAGCGCCGTGGCTTCGACCGCGAGACGATCCACGCGCTCCGCGGGGCCTATCGCGAGATCTTCTTCGGGCAGGGCACCCTCGCCGAGCGCGCGGCCGCCGCGGCGCGCGCGCATGCGGGCGTCGCCGCCGTGGAGCGCCTCGCCGCCTTCATCCTCGCCGACTCGAGCCGCAGCTTCTGCACCCCCCGCGACGAGGCCCGGGCCGAGCCGGGGCCCGAGCCCGCCGACGCGCGTGCCGAGTGACCGCCCGCCGCTCGCCATCGTGGCCGGCCGGGGCGCGCTGCCGCGAATGATCGCCGAGCACTGCCGGGCGAGCGGGCGACCCTATCTCGTGGTCACCTTTCCCGCGGCGCGGCCCGACTGGGTGGGCGAGCACCCGCACGAGGCGCACCGCTTCGAGAAGGTGGGCGGGCTCTTCCGCGCGCTCGCCCGCGCCGGATGCCGCGAGGCGGTGTTCGCCGGCGCCATGGACCGGCCGCGGCTCCGCCCGTGGGCGGCGGACGGCAAGGCGATCCGCGTCGCGCTCCGCGTCTTCCGGCTGCTCCGGCAGGGCGACGACGCCATGCTCAGGGGCCTCGCGGGGATCTTCGAGGCCGAGGGCGTGCGCCTCGTCGGCCCGGCGGACTGTCTGCCGGGCGGGGCGCTGACCGTGCCGCCCGGGACCCTCGGGCGGGTGCATCCCGATGCCCGCGCCGAGGCCGACGCCCTCCGCGCGCGCGCGATCCTCGCGGCGCTCGGGCCGGTCGATGTCGGGCAGGCCGCGATCGTGGCGGGCGGCGTCTGCCTCGGGATCGAGGCGATCGAGGGGACCGACGCGCTGCTGGCCCGCGTCGCCGCCCTGCCGGCCGCGAAGCGCGCCCATGCGCCGCCGCCCGCGGGGGTGCTCCTCAAGATGCCGAAGCCCGGCCAGGACCGCCGCCTCGACCTCCCGACGATCGGCCCGCGGACGATCGACGGCGCGGCGCGCGCGGGGCTGGCGGGCGTCTGCGTCGAGGCCGACGGCGTCCAGGTGATCGAGCGCGACGCCTGCATCGCGGCGGCCGATCGCGCGGGCCTCGCGCTCTGGGCGGTGCCCGGCCCGTGACCGCGCCGCTCGTCTATCTCCTCGCCGGCGAGCCCTCGGGCGACCGGCTGGGCGCGGCGCTGATCCGCGGATTGCGCGCCGAGGCGCCGGAGGTGCGGATCGCCGGTGTCGGCGGGCGCGAGATGCAGGCGGCGGGCCTCGCGACGCTCTTCGACATCGCCGATCTCTCGGTGATGGGCTATGCCGAGATCCTGCCGCGCCTGCCGCTGATCCTGCGCCGGCTGCGCGCGGCGACCGCCGACGTGCTGGCGCGCCGCCCGGCCGTGCTGGTCACGATCGACGCGCCGGCCTTCGGGCTCAGGGTCGCGTCGCGCGTCCGGGCGGCCGACCCCTCGATCCGCACGGTGCATTATGTCGCGCCCTCGGTCTGGGCGTGGCGGCCCAGGCGGGCGGCGCAGATGGCGCGCTATGTCGACCACGTGCTGGCGCTCCTGCCCTTCGAGCCGCCGTGGATGGAGGCGGCCGGCATGAGCTGCGACTTCGTCGGCCACCCGGTCGCGGCGCAGCGCCCGGCCGACGCGCCCGAGCGCGCCGCCTTTCGCGCCGCGCGGGGCATCGCCGGGGACGCGCCGCTCGTGCTCGTGGCGCCGGGCTCGCGGGGCGGCGAGGTGGCGCGGCTCATGCCGGTCTTCGCCGAGGCGCTCGGCCGCCTCGCGGCGCGGCACGCAGGCCTCACGGCCGCCGTTCCGGTGGCCGAGACCGTGGCCGAGCCCGTGGCGCGCTGGGCCGAGGCGCTGCCGGTGCCAGCGCATCTCGTGCGGCCGGAGGACGGCGAGGCGGCCAAGCGCACCGCGTTCGCCGCCTGCGATGCCGGGATCGTCGCCTCCGGCACCGTGGCGGTCGAACTCGCCGCGGCCGATTGCCCGCATGTCTCGTGCTACCGCACCTCGTGGCTGAGCGCCGCGATCGCGCGGCGGCTCATCCGCGTCGACACGGCGCATATCGTCAACCTGGTGCTCGGGCGGAAGGCGGTGCCGGAATGCCTGCAGGAGCGGTGCACCCCCGAGGCCATCGCCGCCGCGGTCGAGCCGCTGCTGGCCCCGGGCGGCGGGGCCGCCCAGCGCGCGGCCTTTTCCGAGGCGATGGCGCTCCTCGGCCGCGAGGGCCCGGAGCCGGGGCTCCGGGCCGCGCGGTCGGTCCTCGCCCGGCTCTAGCTCAGCGCGCCGAGCACGGCACGTAGCTGCGGTGCGCCGCCCCGGTGTAGAGCTGGCGCGGCCGGCCGATGCGCTGCGACGGGTCCTCGATCATCTCCTTCCACTGCGCGATCCAGCCCACGGTGCGGCTGAGCGCGAAGATCGCCGTGAACATCGAGGTCGGGAAGCCCATCGCGTTCAGCACGATGCCCGAGTAGAAATCGACATTGGGATAGAGCTTCTTCTCGATGAAGAACTCGTCCTCGAGCGCGATGCGCTCGAGCTCCTGCGCCGTCTGCAGCGTCGGGTCGTCATCGGTGCCGACGAGCTCGAGGACTTCCCGCGCGGTCTGCTGCATCACCTTGGCGCGGGGGTCGTAGTTCTTGT
>CAZWDE010000083.1:0-314 GCA_964632555.1 uncultured Limibaculum sp. | reverse complement strand
GCGGTGGATGTTTTCGGGGATGCGGTCCGGGGTGCTTTTGTCGCGCTGCTTCTCGTGGCAGGCCTGGTTGTCGCCGCCATGCGCCGGGCCCCAGAGGCAGGCGACGCCGGCCGCGATGCAGGCGAAGGGGTTGGCGTTGGACGAGCCGGCGAGCCGCACCGTCGAGGTCGAGGCGTTCTGCTCGTGATCGGCGTGCAGCGTCATGATCCGGTCCATGGCGCGCGCCAGGATCGGGTCGACGACGTACTCCTCGCACGGCACCGCGAAGCACATGTGCAGGAAGTTCGATGCGTAGTCGAGGTCGTTGCGGGGAT
>CAZWDE010000082.1:0-11344 GCA_964632555.1 uncultured Limibaculum sp. | reverse complement strand
GGCGGGCCCGAGCCCGAGCCGCACGGCCTGCACGCGCCGCGGCATCACCAGCGGCAGCGCCACGCGCGTCGCGATCGCCCAGGTGCTGGCGCCGAGCGTCTGCGCCTTGACGATCAGCTCGCCCGGGATCTCGGCCGTTCGCTGCGCGATGTCGCGGGTCATGATGGGCGCGATCCCGATGACGATCAGCGCGACCTTCGAGACCTCGCCGAGGCCGAAGACGATGAAGAGGATCGGCAGCACCGCAAGCGGCGGCACGAGCGAGACCGCCGCCACGAAGGGCGCGAGGCCCGCGCCCGCCACCGGCAGCAGCCCCACCGCGAGACCGATCGCCAGCGCGGCGCCCGCCGCGATCCCGACGCCGAGCGCGAGGCGGCGCAGCGAGGCCCCGGTGTCGGCCCAGAGGAGGATGCGCCCCGAGCGCCGGTCGGGCTCGGTCGCGAGCCGCGTCGCGGTCTCGGCGATCTGCGCGGGCGCAGGCAGCAGCCGGTCGGCCGGGTTCTCGGCCCGTCGGATGTCGGAGGCCACGACATAGGCAAGCACCGCGAGGACGAAGGGCAGCGCCGCGAGCGCCGCCCCGCCCACGCGCCCCGGCCGGCGGTTGATCCAGCGCACGCCCTCGCCCCGTCGCGGCGTCAGAGCGCGCCGTCGGCCGCCATCCGCATGAAGGTGGTGTCGAAGCGGAACCTGACGTTGCCCGCATCGCCCGTCGTCGAGCCGTCCGGATAGGCGACGCCCACGAAATCGGCGCTCGGCGCGCCCTCCCCGAGGATGCCCTTGTCGAACAGGAACTCGGCGACCTCGACCATCGTGGTCTTGAGGGCGGGATCCTCGGCGAAGGCGACCGCCTCGGCCGGATCGTAGAACATCTCGGTGGTGGCGAGCTGCGCCTCGTAGCCCGCGAGATCGGTGCCGGCGGCCTCCGCCATGGCGGTGAGCGCCGCCTCGTCGCCCGCGGCCATCAGCGCCATCGTCTCGTACCACGCGCCCACGAGCGCCCGGCCGAAATCGGGGTTGGCCTCGAGCGTCTCGGTGTTGACGACCATCAGGTCGATGATCTCGCCGGGGATGTCGGCGCTGTCGAACACCTTGGTGACGCCGCCCATCTCCATGATCGTCGAGACCAGCGGGTTCCAGGTGACGACGGCCTCGACCTCCTCGGTCTGGAAGGCCGCCACCATGTCGGCGTCCGAGGTGTTGATCACCGCCGCGAGGTCGCGCTCGGCGAGCCCGACGCGGTCGAGCCCCCGCGCGAGCAGGTAGTGGCTGACCGAGAGCTCGACGAGGTTGACGGGCTTCCCCGCGAGATCGGCGAGCTCGGCGCCCTCGCCCTTGATCAGCACCGCGTCGTTGCCGTTCGAGTAGTCGCCGACGATCAGCGCCGTGGTGTCGACGCCGCCGCCCGCCGGGATCGACAGCGTGTCCATGTTGGTGGCCGAGACGCCGTCGAACGCGCCCGCCGTGTACTGGTTGATGCTCTCGATATAGTCGTTGATCTGAACGATCTCGACGGAGATGCCGTACTTCTCCGCCCATTTGTCCATGATGCCGCTCTCGGCCATGTAGCCCCACGGCATCCAGCCGACATAGATCGACCAGGCGACGCGGAACTCGGTCTTCTCCTGGCCCGCGGCGGGCAGCGCCGGCGCCGCGAGGAGCGCGGCGGCGATCAGGACGGCGGAGAGGGTTGTCGGAATTCTCATGGGCGGCACTCCCGGCTCGTCCGGTCTCGGGGCCGGGACGGGCGCCGGACGAGAGGGCGCAGCCGCAACCGGTGCGAGGGGCCCGGCCGCGGCTCGGGCGCCGGGCGGGGCGAGCCCGGCTCGCGAAACCGTCGAGGCAAGCGGCGTGCCATCACCGCGGGGGGCCGTCCCGGGCGGGCGCGCCAGGCCACCCTCCGCGGCGGCTGCCGCCAAGGCGGGCAGATCGCGCTCCTCTGCTCACGGAACCGTCAGTGTCGGGGCCGCCGGCGCGCGGTCAGTGCGACGGGCCCGCGGGCGCGGTGCGGCCGCGCGGGCCGGGGCCGGCGCCGGCCAGCTGGTCGGCCGCCAGGTGCTTGGTCGCGACGTCGACCACGATGGCCGAGAGCTCGCGCATCACCTCGCTGCCCCGGACGCTCGACTGCCAGTAGAGATCGACCATCACCGAGGTGCCGGGGATCAGCTCGCGCAGCCGCCCCGCGCGCAGATGGTCCTCGACGGTGAACCGGGGCATCAGCCCCCAGCCCGCCCCGTTGAGGCAGCAGGCGAGATAGCCCGAGATCGACGGAACCCAGTGCCCGACGAGCGGGCGCGACTGGCCGAAGGCGTTGAGCAGCCAGTGATGGGGCAACGTGTCCTTGCGGTCGAAGACGAGGTGCACCGCCTCGGTCACCCGGTCGAGCGTCGGGCCGTCCGGGAAGTTCGTCTCGGCGAAGCGCGGCGTCGCGATGGCGACGAACTCCATGCAGCCGAGCGGGATGCGCTTGCAGCCCTGGATCGGGTTCGGCTCGGTCGTGACGGCGGCGAGCGCCTCGCCGCTGCGCAGCCGCTCGGCCGTGTGCTCCTGGTCGTCGGGGATCACGTCGAAGAGGATGTTGAGACGGCTCGCGGCGCGCTGGATCACTTCCGGAAACCAGGTGCCGAGGCTGTCCTGGTTCACGGCGATGCGCACCGTGGCCGCCATGCCGGCGCGCGTGTCGTCGAGATGGACGAGGTTCTTCTCGAGGTCGTGCTCGAGGAGATAGACCTGCTCGACATGGCGGTAGAGCTTGAGCCCGTACTCGGTGGCCACGCAGGGCCGGCCGCGCCGGATCAGCACGGCCCCCGTCTTCTCCTCGAGCAGCTTGACGCGCTGGCTGACCGCGGACTGCGTGATGTTCAGCGAGCGCGCCGCCGCCTCGAAGGTTCCCTCGCGGATCACGGCGGCCAGCGCTTCCAGCAAAGGGTAGTCGAAGCGCACGCTTCCTCCTGCCTTCATTAGCCAAGCTAATTCACATGATAGAGAATTCCTGCCTTTGGGGCAACGTCAACGGAACATCGCGTGCGGAGCGCGTCAAACCATTAGAAATTTTTGATCTGCCATTAGGACGACTTATCGTTCGATGCCATTTTTCGCTTCCCGCCTCAAGCAAAACTTCCTATCGGGTGCATGGGGACGCAATGGAGGAGTAAGTCTCATGTCGGGAACCACCATCCGCCAGCAGTACATGCGTGAATTCCGTGGCCTCAAGGGCCATTCGCGACTTGAGTGTGCCATGATCGTCGGAGGATATCTGGCGCAGGTTTTGGCAATGATTGTTGCGGGGTACTGGCTGCTCGCCCAGCCGCTCTCGCTGGCCACGGGGCTGGGGCTGGCCGCGATCATTCTCTTCATCGGCACCAGGCTGCGCGGCTTCAACAACATCGTGCACGAGTGCTCGCATTTCTCCTTCGCGCACCGGCGCGAGGACAACTACCTCTTCGGCAAGATCTGCGCCTCGCTGGTGCTGAGCTCGTTCCACGACTACCGCGACGAGCACATGACGCACCACGCGCATCTCGGGGACTACGACCGCGACATGGACCTCAAGGGGATCCGCGATTTCCGCCTCGAGGACCCGCTCACCCCGCGCACGATCCTGCGCCACGCGGTCACGCCGCTGATCGGCCTGCACCTGCCCTACTACCTCAACGCCAACCTCTCGGGCCGCGACGGCGCCGCCTTCCGCGCGCTCAAGCTCGGCCTGATCCTCGCCGCGGTCGTCTATCTTGCGATCGATCCGGTCCCGGCGCTGCTCTTCGTCTGGACACCCTATGTGCTGGTCTATTCGGCGATCAACTACTGGACCGACTGCATCGACCACGGCGGCCTCGTCCACTCCGACGACGAGCTCGAGGCCTCGCGCAACGTGCCGCTGCCGATGCCGCTGCGGATGGTGCTGTTCCCGCGGAACGACTGCTTCCACCTGGTGCATCACCTCTTCCCGCAGGTGCCGGCGCGCCATCTCGAGGCCTGCCACCGGCGGCTGATGCAGAACCCGGAATACCGGGCCCGCATCGAGGGCGCGCGGCCGGCCACGCCCGCCGCGGGCGGCGAAGCCGGCATGGAGCCGGCCATCGGCTGACCGCCCCGCCGCCCACCGCCGACGCGCCGCCGGCGCCCCTCGCGGGGCGCCGGTTTTCTTTGGCCGCCGGCCGGCACCACGCCGGCGCTTGGCACCGGCCGACCGAGTTGATAAGTTTCCCAGAGCCGGCTTAAGCGCGGCTAATGATGACGTTGGGTTGGCAATCTGCCGGGCGGGCCGTGGCTATGCTGGACGATCCGAAGACCTGTGCGCTTTATCTGAACGACGCGCTCGACTCCTGCGAGCCGGCCGAGGTGGCGGACGCGCTGCGCGTGCTCCGCAAGGCCAATCGCTGCAAGCTCCGTTCGCTGGGCGCGGGCGGGCAGATGCCGCTCGCCGAGATGTTCGAGATCCTCGAGCAGGTGGGCCTGCGCCTCGTCGCCGTCCCGGCCCGGCCCGTGACGCGCCCCTCGCGCGCCGAGACCTCCGCCGAGTAGCGCCGGTCCGCACGATCGCGTGAGGTCGGCGCCCTTCCCGGCCCGACGCGGTTCAACTCCACAACCCTTGCGGCTATCTAGGTGTCGGGGCGAGCGGGTCGGACAGTGCAGGGAGGCCGTCGTGCAGCACGAGCGTTTTTCTTGTCAGGTCAGTGCGCGTCCCGAGTCGATCGAGGCGGAGGCCGCGCCCGGGGGGCGTGACGCGGGCCCGATCTTCCTCGGCCGGGCGATCCTCGGGGTCGCCGCGGCACTCGCGATCTTCGCAGCGGCGGTCATGGCCGGGCTCGGTTGGCTCGGCAGCGCCCTTGCGGCCTGGATCGGCGGCAACATCGCGGTCCTCGCCGCGGCGGCCCGTCCGCTGCGCCGCCGCCGGGCGGGATCCACCGCATCCTGACGGACCGGCCGCGGCCGCGCCCGCCGCTCAACGCCCGGCGCGGGCGCGCTTCTCCTCCCACTCCTCGCGGCTGAGACCGAACGCCTTCGCCTCCTCGGCCGTCAGGTCGGCGGCGCCACGCATGTAGAGGCCGGGCAGGCTCTGCTCCTCGGGGATGTCGGCGAAGCGCGCGTCGAACCCGCCGTCCGGGCGCAGCCGCATCTCGAAATGCGTGAACGGCGCCGCCTCGAACACGGGCGTCCGGCTGAGCTCCTCGGCGAGGTCCATGATCTCGTCGACCTCGCGCCCGGGATAGGCCTTCATCGAGGGATAGCGGTCCTCCGTGCCCGCGTCGGTCGTCCAGCTCGCGAAGCCTTCGGTGTAGCTCTCGAAGACCTGCCCGCGCACGATCATCTCGGCCGCCGCGGGCGGCGCGATCTTGGCCATGATCTTGCCGATCTTCCGATAGATCTCCTGATCCGGGGTCAGGTCTCCCATGGGCCGCGCTCCGTCACTTGCCGCTGCGGGTGTTCTTGATGCGCCGGCGGGGGCCCGGCTTGCCGTCGATGATGCTGGTCACGACGAACTCCTCGGGCGTGGCCAGCTGGTCGGCGTTGCCGCTCGAGGGATAGCGCACCTCGATGTTGACCTTCACGTCCTTGCCGGCCTCGATCTGCGCCTTCCACTGCTGCTCCAGCTTGCGCCACGCGCCCTGCTGGTTGAGATAGCTCTGCATCGGCACGACGTTGAGCCGCCCGGCCGAGCCGCCGAACTCGCGCGCGATCAGGTGGCCGCCGTCGTAGGTCTCGCCCGGATAGGCCGCGTCGCCGATATTGCCGAACTCCGCCTGCCGGCGCTTGTCGCGCACCCACGGGTCGATGTCGATCGTCGCCTCGACATGCTCGGTGTGGCCGTTCTCGTCGGTCTCGTAGGTGTGGCCGTTCTCGTATTCGTAGCGCGCGTTGGGCTGCGGGTTGTTGGCGAACCAGTTCCAGTTGCCCTTGGTGCCGCGCTCGATCTCGAAGACGAACATCCCGTCGGCCGCGTCCCAGCGCGCGGGCGGCACCGTCTCGTCGACCGGCTGGAGGACCGGCGCGCCGTCCTCGCCGGTCACCCAGAGATAGTCGACGCCGCCGTCCTTGCTCGGCGATGGCGGGTCGGGCCAGCCGAGGGCGCGCGCCGCCTCGGCGCCGTCGCCGGTGCCGACCGCCCAGGCCGCGCCCTCGCGCTCGACACGGGCAAGCTCGGTCTCGGCGGCTTCGATCGCCCGGGCGAGCGCCGCCGCCTCGGCCGTCATCTCTCCCACCGCGGACGGATCGTCGATCTCCTCGCGCAGGCGCCGGGCGAGCGCGGCGACCGCGCGGGCGAGCCGGGTGACCTCGGCGCGCAGGCGCGCCGCGACCGAGCCCTTCGGAACGGTTTTCGCGTCGCCGAGCGCGGCCTCGAGCCCGTCGCGGAGCGCCTTCGCCCGGCCGACGAGCGCCGCCACCCGCGCCTCCAGCCCGGCGATCGCCGGATCGGCCTCGGGCTCGGGCGTCGCGGCCGGGCCGCCCGGGGGCGCGGCCGTCGCGGCGCCGGCCGCCTCGAGCGCCGGTTCCTCCTCCGGCACCACCGGGCGGAACAGGATCCCCTCGGCGCGGAAGCGGCGCTTCAGCTGCTTCGCCATACCCTTCACGGGCTTCTCGGCCGCGAAGATCGCCTGCTTGCCGTCGACCGTCACCTGCCCGAAGCCGAACCGCTTCAGGGTCTTCTCCGATTTCAGCGCCTGCATCAGCGTGCGCCCGGCCCGCGTGCGGTGCATCACGAGCGCGCAGCCCTCGGGCGTCGCGGCGAGGCCGAAGGCGTAGTTCACCGCCTCGCCCCCGGCCTTGGCCTTCATCAGAACCTTCTTGATCGCGGCGACGTCGAAGACCGCCATTGCCCCGCTCCATGCCCCAAATCAACGCGCGCGAGAGTACCACGCGCGCCGCGGAATCACAGGGGGCGGCGCGCCCGCGCCGGCGGGATCGGGCGCGCCCCGGCGCGGCGGCGCCTCAGCCGGTCGCCTTCTGGTAGAGCTTCTGGGCGATCTCGAAGATCTCCTCCTTGGTGTATTCGGGCGTGAACGCCTCGGAGATCCCGTCATAGTCGTTCATGTCGCCGCCTTCGGGCGGCCCGTCGACGATCACCAGATCGCCCGAACCGTCCGGGTGCGGCCCGTTCCAGATGTGCTCGATGCCGCGATAGTCCTTGTCGGAGAAGCGGTAGACCTTGCGGTGCCAGCCGTCCTCCTCGTACCTCTTCGCCTCGGGCAGCCGCGCGTCCTCGATCTTGGGGATCGGCAGCATCTTGTGCATCTCGACGCCGGTGAGCTTGTGCAGCGCCATGGCGTAGGCGCGGGCGTGCACGCCGCCGCGGGTGAACAGATAGCCGAGCATCTGCCGCGCCGCCGGGTTGTCGGTCATCTGGTAGACGCGCAGCTTCGCGGTCCGCGCGCCGTTCTCGAGGAAGAAGTTGTGCAGCAGGTCGAGGATCAGGTTCCCCGAGTTGAAGACGTAGGACCCGTTCCACCCCTCGCCGCGGCTGTCGGTCGGCATCGCGCCCTGCCCGTACATGATGTGCTGACCGAGCAGCGGCATGTCGAGCAGGCTCTCCATCGAGGCCGTGCCCTCGGTCATGTCGCCCCGCGGTTCCTGCCCGTAGAGGCAGCCGTTGACGGCCGCCGCGATCAGCTCGACATGGCCCAGTTCCTCGGTCGCGATGTTCGAGATCAACGAGTAGAACGGCCGAAGCTTTTCGCGGTTGCGGAAGTTGTAGCTCTGGAACATGTAGTTCATGAGCGTCGACATTTCGCCGAAGCGCCCGCCCATCAGTTCCTGCACGGCGGCGGCCGCCTTCGGGTCGGGATCCTTGGGGATCGGCATATCCACCTGGAGACGGTCGATGCGGGTAAACATGGGGGAGACCTCCGGGTCAGGGGTTGCGCGCGCGGCCGCAGCGCCGGCGCGCGGGAGCAACGTCCGGCGCGCCTGACGCGTTCCGTGTCAGCCTTTCGATAATCGCGACGCGACGCAGGCCGCGGCGGCGCGCCGCGGCTCGGCATTTGGCCGGGTCGGCAACCCGGCCCGCTGCCCGCCGCCGTCCGTCCGGGGCGGCGGATCGGCGCGTGGGATTTTCGCGCACGAATCAGTGGGAAAAATTCCCATCTATGGTATACGGTTCACTGTCCGATCAGCCACGGAACCATGGAGCCCGCGATGCGACCCCTGATCCACGAGCTCTGGCCGCCGATCTTCGGCAGCCGCGTCCTCCCCGCCGTCCCCGAGATCGCCTCGGGCACCGCCCACGAGGCCGTCGAAGCGCTCGCCCCGCTGGTGCCGGCGGCGCCGGCGCTCACCGAGACCGTCGAGGAACCCGCCCCGGCCGAGCCCGAGCCGGCCGTGCCGCCGCTCCGCCGCGACGCGCTCGAGGACGCCGAGGCGATCGAGCTGCCGGGCGGCGCGCTGCTCGTCCGCGGCCCCGACGAGGGCCCGGGCGCCGGGATCGACTTGCTCGCCCTGCCCCCGCGCCTCGCCAGCGACGCCGACGCGCTTCGCCGGATCGCCGAGGACATCGCCGAGGCGCGCGCCGCGATGCCCGACCCGGAGACGCCGCTCTCGGACACGCTCTTCGACTGGCGGTGGCAGGACGCGGCGGCGCGCCCGGAGAGGCCACGCCCGGAGACGGCGGCCGAGCCGGCGCCCGCGCCCGCCGGCACCGCCGCCACCCTCTTCACGGCGGCCGACTTCACCGGCGACGGCCAGACCGTGGTGGTGATCGACGACGGCTACTCGCTCGCCTACGACCAGTCGGCCACGGTCGCGGAATACGACTTCTCGGGCCTCTTCAACGATCCCTCGGCGCGCACCTTCGGCACGGCGAGCCACGGCTCCTGGGTCGCGCAGACCGTGACCGGCGAGGCGTCGGGGGTCGACATCGTCCACCTCAAGGTGTTCTCCGACAGCGGCGCCGGCGCCTCGCTCATCGACATCGAGGAGGCGCTGCAGGCCGTGATCGCCAACGCCGACGCCTACGACATCGCGGCGGTGAACCTCAGCCTCGGCTTCGGCAACGCGACCGAGGAGACGCTCACGCGGCTGTCCGACGAGTTCGCGGCGCTCGACGCGCTCGGCATCGTCTCGGTGGCGGCCGCCGG
Organism: uncultured Limibaculum sp.; assembly: GCA_964632555.1. GTDB lineage: Bacteria > Pseudomonadota > Alphaproteobacteria > Rhodobacterales > Rhodobacteraceae > Thermohalobaculum. The sequence continues at coordinate 2,276 of CAZWDE010000082.1, read as the reverse complement.
CAACGCCGGCGCGAGCTATGAGGACGGGGTCAACGTGATCGCGGCCGATCCGAACGTGATCGGCGTGTCGGCCGTCGACGAGGCCGGCGCCTTCGCCGATTTCAGCCAGACGAGCGAGAGCCTGACCGACATCGCCGCCCCGGGCGTCGACGTGGGCGTCGAGACCGTCGGGGGCGCGGAGCTGGCCGTCTCGGGCACGAGCTTCGCCGCGCCAGCGATCGCCGGCATCGCCGCGCGGCTCGACGAGGCGGCGCTCGCGCTGCTCGGCGAGGATCTCGACGACGAGGAGGTGCTCGAGATCCTGCAGGCCTCGGGAAGCGCGGTCGAGGGCGCGCCCGAGGCCGAGGGCTACCGGGTCGCCGACGGCGATGCGGCGGTCGAGTATTTTCTCGCGAACGCCGAGGATTACGGCGACCTCCTCATCGCCTGACGACGTCGGCGGCGGCCTCCGGCCCCGCCCGAGATCGGCGCGGTCCGACGACGTCCCCCTCCGCCGCGCCGGTCCGCGGCCCGCCGTCTCCCCGACCGGCGGACCGCGGGGAGCCGGCGGGACGCTCCCGGCGCTGTCCCCGCGGGCGCGCCCGCCGGCCCGACGCCGCCGATCCGCTGGACGCCGGCACCCGCCCGGCGCACCATGGCCGCGCGGCCGGACGGGCGCCGCGTCGGAGTGCAGGACGGAAACGGGGGATCCAATGTCCAGCGACTTCACCAAGATCACGCTCAAGACCGAGGCCGGGGCGGTCAGCGGCCTGCTCGACGGCGCGACGGGCGACCTGCTGATGGGCGGCGGCGGACAGGACGGCGACATCCGGGCCACCAACGAGGCCGGCGAGGTCACCATCCACCTCAACGGCACCGAGGGCGACCTGATGCTCGGCGGCGGGGGCGCCGACGGCGATCTCTATCTGTTCAACGCGGGCGGCGACCTGACCGCGCATCTCTCGGCCGCCACGGCGGACCTGACGCTGGGCGGGCACGGCGAGGACGGCGACATCCTGCTCAAATGCGGCGAGGGCGACGTGACCGTGCACCTCGACGCCAGCTCGGGCGACCTGATGCTGGGCGGCGGCGGGCAGCACGGCGACCTGCACCTGCGCACCGCCGAGGGCGCGGTCTCGATCCATCTCGACGGGCGGACCGGCAACATCTCCGCGGGCGGCGGCGGCATCCACGGCGACCTGCTGCTCCGCACCGCCGCCGGCGCGCTCTCGATCGAGCTCGACGGCAGCGACGCCTCCCTCTCCCTCGGCGGCGAGGGCGAGGACGGCGCGCTGGTGGTCCGGCGCGCGAGCGGGCTCGGCTCCTGCCGGATCGACGGCGCGCGCGCGGCGCTCGGCCTCGGCGGCGACGGGCTCGACGGGCGCATCGCCGTGGCCGATGCCGACGGCACCGAGACCGTGCGGATCGACGGCGCGACCGGGGCGATCGAGGTGAACGGCGCGGCCCTCGTCACCGCCGATCACGTCCTCGCGCCCGGCCATCCGCGGCCCAGCCTCGCCGATCTCGCGCGCCACATCGCCGCCGCGGGCCACCTGCCGGGCCTGCCCTCGGCGGCCGAGATGCGGCGCGACGGTGTCGACCTCGTGCGGCTGAACGGGCTGCTGCTCGCCAAGATCGAGGAGCTGACGCTCCACCTCCTCGAGCTGGAGCGCCGTCTCGCGGCGGTCGAGGGCGGCGGCTGAGCGGGGCGCGCTCAGCGGCGGGAGAGGTCGGGGCCGCGGCGCCGCGACGCCCGCCGCCGGGCCAGCGCCGAGACCGCCCAGAGCGCGAGCGCGACGGCGGCGAGCTCGACCGCGAGCGGCCAGAGCAGCAGCGTCTGCATCACCGGGTCCCACAGCCAGGGCGCGACATGGCGGGCGATCGCGGGCTCGAGCACCTGGAGCGAGCTCGGATGCAGCCAGAACCACCATTCGCCGAGCGCGCCGAGCCGGACCGGCCCCTCGCCCGCGAGGCCCGACCAGAGATCGCCGGCCAGCACGATCGCGGCCAGCGCGGCGAAGACGAGGGCGAGAAACCGGGCCATGCATCCTCCGGGCGCGCGCGACGGTCCGGGCGGCGCGCGGGCGCGACGCTTCGGAGGCCGCCGGGCGCGGCCAACCGGCAGGCGCGCCCGCCGCGGCCATGGGCGGTGCCGGAGCGCGCGGCGCGCGGCGGCGGCGGGTCCGCCGCACGGGGGCGCGCGGCTTGCGACGCCGGACGGTCCGCGCTAGGCATCGCGGCACGGAGAGGTGGCCGAGCGGTCGAAGGCGCACGCCTGGAAAGCGTGTATACCGGAA
>CAZWDE010000081.1:0-11377 GCA_964632555.1 uncultured Limibaculum sp. | reverse complement strand
CCGCGACGGGCGTGCGCGGCATCTGCATGAGCTTGTGGATGCCCTCCTGCATGCGCGCGCCGCCCGGGGCGGTTAACACGACGAGCGGCGCGCCGCGGGCCGCCGCGGCCTCGGCGGCGGCGATCATCGCGTTGCCGACGTGAAGGCCCATCGAGCCGCCCATGAAGGCGAAGTCCTGCGCCGCCGCGACCGTCTCGAGCCCGTAGAGCCGGCCGACCGCCACGAGCATCGCCTCGTGCTCGCCGGTCTTGCGCCGCGCCTCGCGCAGCCGCTCGGTGTAGCGCTTCTCGTCGCGGAAGCCGAGCGGATCGGGCAGCGGCTCGGGCACCGCGATCTCGCCGAAGACGCCCGCGTCGAAGAAGGCGCGGAACCGCGCCCGCGGCGCGATCGGCATGTGGTGGTTGCAGCCGGGGCAGACGTTGAGGTTGCCGGCGAGCTCGCGGTGGAAGATCATCTGGCCGCAGCTGTCGCATTTCGACCAGAGGTTCTCCGGCATCTCCCGGCGCTGGAAGAAGGACTTGATCTTCGGGGGGACGAAGTCGGTGATCCAGTTCATCGGGGCTCCCGGCGCCGCTTGCGCCGGCTAGATAGCGGGCCGGCCCGGGCTGCGCAACGTGCGCCTCAGGCGCCGCCCTCGCCGAGGATCTCGGAGGCCGCCGCGGCGTAGTCGACCTCCGAGACGGGCTCGAGCCAGTCGGCGCCCTTGCCGCCGGGCGCGTGCTGCAGCGCGAGATGGACCATCGCGTGGCCGGGGGCCGCGCCGTGCCAGTGCTCCTCGCCGGGCTCGATCCACACGCGGTCGCCCGCGAGCATCCGCTGCGCGGGCTGGCCGCGCGCCTGCACGATCCCGACGCCCGAGAGCACGATCAGCGTCTGCCCCATCGGGTGGGTGTGCCAGTTGGTGCGCGCGGCCGGCGCGAAGCTGACCCGGAGCCCGCGGAGCGGCGGCTCGGTCGGCGCCTCGACCAGCGGCTCCTGCAGCACCGCGCCGGTGAAATAGTCCGGATCGGCGGTGCGCGTCGGGGTCTCGGCGGCGGTGACGATCCTCATCCGCGGCTCCCTCCGCCGCCATGGGTCACGGGCCGCGCGGCGCCCTCGGCGGCGGGTTTGGGCGCGGGACGGGGCCAGAACATCTCGACGAAGACGGAGCCCGTCACGACGAGGATCGCGATCGCCTGCAGCGCGCTCGGGGTCTCGGCGAGCACCACGATCGCGAGCAGCGCGGCGATCACCGGCTTCAGGAAGAAGAGATAGCTCGCGCGCGTGATGTCGGGCGCCGCGGCGAGCCCGCCGAACCAGAGGAGCTGGGTGACGGTCGTGTTCCAGAGCGCGAGGACGAGGATCCACCAGCCCGGGTTGACCCAGAGGCTCGCCCCGCTCGCTTCGCGCTCGAAGAGCGTCGTCGGATCCACCCAGATGCCCCAGGCGAGGCCGACGAGGATCCAGAGGCCGATGCCGCCCAGCATCATCGCGATCGCGGTGATCCGGAGCCCGCCGTGGCGGGCCATCACGGGCTTCGCCAGCACCGCGTAGCCCGAGCCGAGGATCGCGCAGACGAGCGCCAGCGCGACGCCGTAGAGCGTGTTGCCGTCGCCCACCAGCGTCTCGAGCGCGCCGTCGGTCAGCAGCAGGATCACGCCGGCGAGCGCCATCGCTCCGGTGACGATCTTGACCGTCGAGAGCGGCTCGCCGGTGACGAGGCGGTTGATGATGCCGACGAAGATCGGGATCGTCGTCACCATGGTCGCGACCTGGATCACGGTCGCGTAGTCGAGCGCCCAGTGGAAGGCGAGATAGGTCACCGTCACGCCGAGGAAGGCGAGCGCGACGAGCCGCAGCCCCTCGGCGCGGAGCGGCGAGACGAGGTCGCGGCTGTCCGGCCGGGAGAGCGCCCACAGCACGAGCCCGAGCCCCCCGAGCAGATAGCGCCAGACCGAGACCTCGGGGCCCGAGACCGTGGAGAGCACGGCGAAGAACTCCGAGGAGGCGTGGCCGCAGACGCCGACGAAGGCGGCGAGATAGGCGTAGCGCGGCGCGACGTTCATGCCGCCGCCCCGTCGGCCCGCGCCTCGATCTCGGCCGCGAAGCGGATCAGGCTTTCGCCCAGGCGGGCGGGCCGCTCGAGCGGCAGCAGGTGGCCCGCATCCTCCCAGTCCTCGCGCCGCGCGTCGGGGATGGTGGCGAACAGGCGGTCGACCACCTCGCGGTCGAGGAACACACGGTCCTCGTGCCCGGTGATCGAGAGCACCGGCAGGCCGAGCGCCGACCAGTCGATCGCCCAGTCGGTCGCCGCGGCATGGCGCATCAGGTTCATGTGCCCGTGCTCCTCGGGCAGCGGCTGGTAGGCGCCCTTGATCGCGCCGGGCCGCGCCTTCGCGCAGAACTCGGCGCCGACGAGCAGCGGCATCAGCGCGTCGAGGAAGAGCCCGACGCCGCCCTGCGCGGCGATCACCGGCATCGCGTCGTTGACCCAGGCGATGCGGGGCCCGATCTCGCGCAGCGTGTTCATCAGCACGAGCCCCTCGGCGGGCTGGCCGGCGAGGATCGCCTTGGCGGCGTAGAGACCGCCGATCGAGAGCCCTGCGAGGACCGGGCGGCGCGGGGCGAGTTCGCCGAGCAGGCGCCGGAGATCGGCGACGATCAGCCCCTCGTCGAGCGCGAGCGCGGGGTCGAAGGGCGAGTTCGCCTGCCCCCGCAGGTTCCAGGAGAGCGTGCCGTAGCCCTCCGCGCGCAGCGCCGGGCCGATCTCGGCCTCCCACGCGTCGGTCGATCCGGTGAGCGCGTTGACGAAGACGAGGGTCGGCGCGGTCTCGCGGGCGGGCGGGGTGTGGAGGTGGTAGAGCGCGTTGGTCTCGTCGATCGCGAGCACGGCCATGGGCGGGTCTCCGTCGTCTTCTGGCGGCCGTTTCGGGCCCGGCCGGCGGCGCGCGCGACTATCGGGCTTCGCGGCGCCGCTGGCAAGCGGCGATCCCGCGCGCGGCTCGCGACTTGAGCGGGCTCCCGCCATCGCGCAAGCTGACCGGGCTGGCACGCGGAGGGCCGATGACGAACGCGACGCGGATCATGACCTGGATCGAGGGGCGCTGGCATCTCGGCAACCTGCCGATCCTCGGCGCGGCCGACCACGCGACCTGGCTCGGCTCGATGGTGTTCGACGGCGCCCGCGCCTACGAGGGCGTGACCCCGGATCTCGACCGCCACTGCGCCCGCGCGATCCTCTCGGCGCGGCGCATGGGCCTCGCGCCGCCGCTCTCCGAGGGCGAGCTGACCGAGGTCGCGCTCGAGGGCGTCGCCGCCTTCCCCTCCGACGCGGCGCTCTACATCCGCCCGATGCTCTGGGCGCGCGGCGGCTGCCACGCGATGATCGTGCCCGAGCCCGAGACGACGATGGTCGCCGTCTGCATCGAGGAGAGGCCGATGCCGCCCGGGCCCAAGGGGCTGTCGCTGACGCTGACCCGGTTCCGCCGGCCGACGCTCGAATGCATGCCGACCGACGTGAAGGCCGGCTGCCTCTATCCCAACAACGCGCGGATGCTGCGCGAGGCGCGCGCCCGCGGCTTCGACAACGCGCTGGTGCTCGACATGCTCGGCAACGTGGCCGAGACGGCGAGCTCCAACGTCTTCCTCGCGAAGGACGGGGAGGTCTTCACGCCGGTCCCGACCGGGTGCTTCCTCGACGGGATCACCCGGCAGCGGGTGATCCGCCTTCTGCGCGCCGACGGGGTGGCGGTGCACGAGGTGAGCCTGCGGCCCGAGGACGTGGCGGCGGCCGACGAGATCTTCACCACGGGCAACGCGATGAAGGTGATGCCGGTCACCCGCTACGAGGACCGCGCGCTGCCCTTCGGCCCCGTCGCCCGCCGCGCCCACGCGCTCTACCGCGACTTCGCCATGAGCGCCCGACCGGCCCTCGCCTGAGCGTGGCGGGGCGGTCAGCTGCCGGGGGCGGTGCCGGCGGCGATGCGGTCGGCGAAGCCGTGGTTCTTGTCGCGGTGGCCGGCCTCGTCGGCGCGCACGACGACCACCACGTCGCGGAGCCGGGCGTCCTCGGCGAGCCCCCAGTAGTCGATGGCGATGCGCGGCGCGGGCACGTTCTCCTGCCGCCCGGCGTCGATCTCGGCGAGATACTGCGTGTAGCTCACCACCGCCTCCTCCTCGAGATAGCCGACCACGCGGTGCGCGGTGCGCGGTGCGAAGAGGTAGAGGAAGAAATAGGCGTTGAAGAAGATCGCCTGCGCGACGAGGATGAGGGCGCGCTCGAAGACGCTCGGCTGCGCGATCTTGATGAAGGTCATCAGGTGCATGCGCTCGTTCTCGGCCTCGTCGAGCAGTTCGCGGATCCAGCCCTCGTCCTCGCGGATGTGCCGGATCGCCTTCAGATGCTGCAGCAGGCCGCCGACCATGCCGGGCACCGCCGCCACGGTCTCGAGCACGACCGCGCGGTGGCCGTAGCGCTTGGCGAAGAACGCGTCGGCGAAGACGCGCATGAGCTTCACGATCCGGAACGCGATCCGGTCGTGGATGTCCTTCGGCGCCACGTGCCGCTCGATCACCGGGCTCTCGACACCGCGGTCGAACATGTCGTTCTCTCCTCGCTGATGACTGATCGGAATATTCAGAATTGCAGATGGGAGAGCGCGTGGCCGGGGCAACGCGCTGCGACACCGAGGCCGCGGAAGGGGAAAGCCCCGGGCCCGGCCGGCCCGGGGCTCCGGACGCGTCAGGCGGCGGCGCGGACCACGGGGAAGTCGATCTCGGTCTCGGCCACGTGGTTGATGTAGTTGGTGAAGATGTTCGCCACCACGTTCGCCACGGTCTCGACGATCTCGCCCTCCGAGAGCCCGGCGGCGCGGGCGGCCTCGAGGTCCGCGTCGGTCGCGAAGCCGCGCTTCTCGACGACGGCGACGGCGAGCGTCAGGATCGCCTGAAGGCGCGTGTCGCCGGACCGGCCGCGGAGCCGCGAGGCGATCTCGCCCTCCTCGACCTTGAGCGACTTCGAGATCGCGGTGTGGGCCGAGGCGCAGTAGTCGCAGGCGTTGGCGCCGGCGACCGCCAGCGCGATCGCCTCGCGGGTCTTGGCGTCGAAGCTGCCCTTGCCGAGCTCCTCGCCGACGGCGAGCAGGGCCTTCAGCACGGCGGGCTGCTGGGCCGCGGTGCGGTAGAGGTTGGGCACCATGCCGAGCTTGCCCTTGATCGCGCCGAAGAGCTCGGCGGCGGCGGGGGAGGCCTCGGCGTCGGTGACGGCGGGAATGCGGGCCATGGGTCGTGTCCTTTCGCTCATTGCGGGGCGCGGCTCGCGCCGGCCTCGCGGGGGTGTGGGGCCGGCGGGGTTGGGCGACCCGTCGGCGCACCCCATCTGGGGTTTCGGACCGGGCGGTTAAATACCTGTTCCGGACCGCTCGGTAACATTCCCGGGAGGAGCACCATGGCCCGTCCGCTGGGCTTCGCGCCCGACAGCGCCCTCGACCGGCTGACGGAGGTCTTCTGGGCGCGCGGCTACGACGGCACGTCGATGCAGGAGATCGAACGCGCCACCGGGCAGAAGAAGCAGAGCCTCTACCGCCTTTTCGGCGACAAGCGCGCGATGTATCGCCGGGCGCTGCGGCGCTACGAGGAGCGGGCCTTCGCGGCGGTCGCCGAGGCGCTGGGGCCGCCGGGGACGGCGCGGGAGCGGATCGCGCGGTTCCTCGAGACCGCGGTCGCCCGCGCCGCGGCGGAGGGCGACCGCCGCGGCTGCTTCCTGTGCAACGCGAGCGTGGAGCGCGCGCCGGGCGACGCGGAGACGGCGGCGCTGATCCGCGCGCTGACGGCGCGGCTCCGCGCGATGATCGAGGCCGCGCTCGCGGCCTCCGAGCCCTACGCCTCCGACCCCGCCGCGCGGGCCGGCAAGGCGGCGGGGCTCGTCGCCGCCCATCACGGGCTCCGGGTGCTGGTGCGCGCCGGCGCCGACGCCGGCACGCTCCGCGAGGCGGTCGCCGCGACCGTCGCCACGGTCTGACCGCTCAGTAGATCGTGCGGCGCATCCGCTCGGGGTACTCGGCGTCGTAGGCCGCGCCGTCGACCTCGCCCGCCGACATCCGCTCGAGCATCGCGCCGGTCGAGGGCAGCGCGGCGCGCCCGACCTGCGCGTCGGGCTCCCAGAGGCGGGAGCGCCGCAGCGCCTTCTGGCACTGGAAGTAGACGCGCTCGACCGACACGAGCAGCACCGAGCGCGGCGGCTTGCCGTCCATCGCGAAGCGCGCGAGGAGGTCGGGCGCGACCGAGATCCGGGCACGGCCCTGGATCCGGATGGTCTCCCCGACCCCGGGGATCAGGAACAGCAGCGCGACGCGCGGGTCGCGCACGATGTTGCGCAGGCTGTCGATCCGGTTGTTGCCGCGCCGGTCGGGGATCGCGACCATGCGCTCGTCGAGCACCTGCGCCACCGGCGCCGGGTCGCCGCGGGGCGAGGCGTCGAGCCCCTCGGGCCCCACGGTCGCCAGCACGACGAAGGGGGCGGCCTCGATGAAGGCGCGGTAGTCCTCCGAGATCCGGTCGAGCTCCTTGACGAGCGAGGTGATCCCCGGCTCGCCGTAGAGCGCCGCGAGCGCCGCCTCGCTCGCGATCTCGTCGCCCGGCGGCGCGGCGGTCGGCCCGCTCACAGCGCCGCCTCGATCCGGTCGCGGGCGCGGGCGAGGGTGCGCTCGTCGACGAAGCGGGGGGTGCGGCGGGCATACTGGTCATAGGCGTCGCCGTAGCCCGCGCGCAGCCACGGCTCCTCGTTGAGCGCGAAAAGGAAATAGAGCACGAAGAGCGCGCCCGCGAGCAGCAGGGTCCAGGCCGAACCCACGGTCAGCCCGAGCCCCAGGGTCGCGAGCAGCGAGAACACGTATTGCGGGTTGCGCGAATACTCGTAGAGCCCGCCGGTCACGAGCCCCTCGGCCTCGCAATAGGTGTTGCGGATCCCGAGCCAGAGATAGCCGCGCACGGTGACGAAGGCGCCGGCGAGCATCAGCGGCAGGCCGATGGCGATCCGCGACCAGTGCTCCCAGCCGAGCGAGCCCCAGTCGAGCAGCGCGAAGAGCGCGGTCGCGCCGCAGAACAGGCGGAAGAGGCCGAAGGTCAGGTGGAACTGCCAGCTGCCGCGCCGTTGCGGCGGCCAGATGCCGAGATCGCGTCGGAGGAGCGAAAGCCCCAGGACGCCCGAGAGCAGGACGAAGGCGAGGGTGGCGGTCGCGAGCACGACGGTCGCGATGATGTCGAGGTCCATGGGTGCGCGTCTCCTCTTCCGCTTCTGCGACCGCAGGGCGCGCAGGAGCGCGCGGCCTCGGCGGGCGCCGCGGGGCACGCGCCGGCGGTCCGATGCCTAGATGGGAACGGTGCGGCACGTCGTCCAGTTGTCGCACCGTTGCAACGGCTCAGCGGTGGACGGCCTCGGCGAGGCTGCGGACGAAGGCGAGGACGTCCTCGGGCGGCGCGCCCGCGCCGATGCGCTCGACGATCGCCGAGCCCACGACCACGCCGTCGGCGACGCGCGCGATCCCCGCCGCCGTCTCGGGCGTGCGCACGCCGAAGCCGACGCAGACCGGCAGGCCCGACGCCGCCCGGATCCGCGCGACCTCGGGCGCCACGGCGTCGGCCTGCGCGGCCGCCGAGCCGGTGCTCCCGGTGATCGAGACGTAGTAGACGAAGCCCGACGTGTTCGCGAGGACGGCCGGCAGCCGGCGGTCGTCGGTCGTGGGCGTGGCGAGGCGGATGAAGTCGAGCCCGCGGGCGCGGGCGGGCAGGCAGAGCTCGGCGTCCTCCTCGGGCGGCAGGTCGACCACGATCAGCCCGTCGACGCCCGCGGCCGCGGCGGCGCCGAGAAAGGCCTCCACGCCCATCGAGTAGATCGGGTTGTAATAGCCCATCAGGATGAGCGGCGTCCGGTCGTCGGCCTCGCGGAAGCGCGCGACCATGTCGAGCGTGGCGCGCAGCGTCTGCCCCGCCGCGAGCGCCCGCTGGCCGGCGCGCTGGATCGCCGGGCCGTCGGCCATCGGATCGGTGAACGGCATGCCGAGCTCGACGATGTCGACGCCCGCCCCCGGCAGCCCGGCGAGCACCGCCTCGGAGGTCGCGCGGTCCGGGTCTCCGGCCATCACGAAGGCGACGAAGGCCGCGCGGCCCTCCGCCCTGAGCTCGCCCATGCGGGCCTCGATGCGCGACATCGCCCCTCCTTCCGCCGCCTCAGCGCCCCGCCGTGGCGGCCATCGCGGCGAGGCCGGCGCAGACCAGCCGCCCGGCGGTCAGGGCCGCCAGCCCGTCGCGGTCGCGCCCCGGCACGAACTCCACCACGTCCATCGCCGCGAGCCGCGCCTTGGCCCCGATCCCGGCGATCAGATCGATCGCCTGGGTGTAGCTGAGCCCGCCGGGCGCCGGGCCCATCACCGCCGGCATGATCGCGGGATCGAGCGCGTCGCAGTCGAGGCTCACGACACAGGTCGCGCCGTCGGGCACATGCGCGAGCGCGGCCGCGACCCCGTCGCGGTGCACCTCGCGCGCGGTGACGATCCGGGCGCCCCAGGCGCGGGCGTCGGCGAGCTCGGCCGGCCGCGCCGAGCCGATGCCGCGGATGCCCACCTGCACGATGCGCGCGACATGGGCCATCTCCGAGGCGCGGCGCATGGTCGAGGAGAAGCCGAGGCGCTCGCCCTCCCGCTCGTCGCGCCAGTCGATATGCGCGTCGACCTGCACGATGGTGATCGGGCCGAGCGGCGCCAGCGCCTCGAGGAAGGGGATCGGAACCGAGTCGTCGCCGCCGATCATCAGCGGGCGGGCGCCGGCGGCGAGGATGCGCGCCGCCGTCTCGGCGATCCTGGCGCGGTTGCCGGGGCCGTCGCCGTTGGGCGTGGTCGGCAGGTCGCCGAGATCGAGCACCGGCGCGGGGGGCTCGCCGAGCGGCGGCCCGCCCATGTCGAAGTCGTGGTGGTCGAGCCAGGCCCAGTCGCCGCGCATGGCCTGGCGCATCGCCTCGGCCGCGCGGGCGTGGGTCGTGTCGTCCACGCCGGGATAGGCGGTGCCGTGCGGCGCGCCGAAGACGGCCGCCACCGTGTCCTCGAGCGGCGTGCCCGCGGGCACGGTCGAGAAGGGGCGGCGGCCGGTGTCCCCGGGGCGCGGCATCGGCGCGGCTCCCGCTCAATCGTCCTTGCGGAAATACTTCTTGTCGCGCGGCTTGCCGTCCCAGCCCTGCTTGCGCGGCGGGCCGTCGAAGTCGCGGTCGCGGCCGCCGCCGCCGCGGAAGTCGCCGCCGCGATGGCCGCGGTCGCCGCGGTCGTCCCGGTCGCCGCCGCGATGCCCGCGGAAGTCGTCGCGGTCGCCGCCCCGGTCGCCCCGGTGGCCGCCGTGATGCCCGTTCGGCCGGTGCCCGCCATGGGCGTTCTGGCGGTCCTCGGCCCGGTTGAGAAGGACCGGGGCGAACACGTCGCGTCCGATCACGCCGTCGTTGCACCAGACGGTGGCGATGTCGCCGTCCTCGGTGACGGTTTCGACGACCATGCGCATCGACCCGGATTTCAGGATCACGAGGTCGCCCACGGAGAAGCTGGTCATTGGCAGCGAGCCTTTCGTCGCCGGGGGGTAACCCGCCGGCCGTTTCGGAGCGCGCCCGGAACCCGGGTCGCGAAAGAACGCTGCCTATACGCCCGGGCGCGGTCCCTGTCCAGTGGCGCCGGGGCCCGGCGTCCCCTTCAGTGATGCGTCGCGCCGGCACGGTGGGTGGCCCGCCCGCCGGCGCCGGCGCGGGCGGAGCGGAGCGCGAGACGGCGGAGCGCGATGCCCGCCTCGGCCGCGGCGTCGGCGATCGGCAGGGCCATGTCGGGCCGCGCGAGCAGGCTCGCGAGCAGCGCCGCGTCCTCGCGCGCGCCGCCCGCCGCCGCCGTGACGAGCGCGGCGAGCGCCGCCTCGTCCGCGCCGACGCAGGGGCAGCCCACGCCGTGGTGCAGCACGGCCCGCCGCCCGGCCGCCGCGAGGAGCCCGACCAGCCGCTCGAACGCCTTGAGGTGGCGCCGCCCCTCGCCCGGGCCGAAGGCGGCCGCATAGGCGGTCCACACCTCGCCCTGCCCCTCGGGCCCCGCGCACCAGAGGCGGAACTGCAGCACGGCGACCTGCTCGAGCGCGGACAGGGCGTCGAGGCGCCCGACCGGCGTCGCGCCGCGATGGGCCTCGGCGCTCATTTCGTCAGGATCAGCTTGCCCTGGCGCGTGATGCGCAGGGTGTAGGCCTGCCCGTCGAGCAGGATGCGGGCGGTGTCGCCGCCGCCCGTGAGCGTCATCGTGTCATGCGTGGGCGGGGTTGTCCGCGGCGGCGCCTCGGCGGTGCGGACCGGGTCTCTCTCCATCGCGTGCTCCTGTGTCTCGGAGGACGCACCGGGCTGGCCCGCGGAGGACCGGGTTGGCTGGGCGCAGAGAAAGAGTGACTGTTTCGGTCGGGTTTGTAAAGCCCGATCCTTTCGCTCGGATACCCATGCGTGCCACCCGCACGCCGCCGCGCGATGTCCGCGCGCGCGCGGCCGTCCTCGCCGGTTGCGGCCGCGATCGCGACGCGCCCGGCCGGCGCCGTGACCGTCACGCCCGACGACGCCGCCCTTGTCACGGCGCGGCCGCACCGGCTCGACGGCGTCGTCGACCTTGGCTGAGGGCAACCCCGGGTCTGCGATGGCGCCGCAGCCCGCGGCGATCCGGGGCAACGCCCCCGGGCCCGGCCGCTGGGTCCGCCATTCAAGGCGCCGCCGACCGGCGAGCCGGAAAAGATCGCGGCGGCGCCGTGAACCTCCCCCGCTCCGGCGGCCACCCAATGACGTGGGCGGCCTGCCCACGACCAAGGTCCACCCCGAATGTCGGAGACACGACCCATGATCAGCAGCTTCTTCTCCCTCTTCGCCCCGAACTTCGAGGATCCCGCGCCGGCCGAGCCCGTCAGCATCCTCGACGTCCTCGGCATCGACCGGCCCGCGCCGGTCGACCGCGACGCGCCGGCCGGGGAGCCGGACGCCGACATCGACCTCACCGAGACCGAGCCGACCGTGTCGATCACCGACCCGCTCGAGATCTTCGACGTCTGAGGACGGGCGGGGCGCCCGCCCGGGCGCCCCCGCTCCGGTCAGAGCGACTGGCCGAACGCCTCGGCGACGGTGAAGATGTCCTTGTCGCCGCGGCCGCACATGTTCATCACCATCAGGTGGTCCCGCGGCAGCGATGGCGCGATCTTCGCGACATGGGCGAGCGCGTGGGCGGGCTCGAGCGCGGGGATGATCCCCTCGGTGCGGCAGCAGAGCTGGAACGCCTCGAGCGCCTCGTCGTCGGTGACCGAGACGTACTCGACACGCTTCATGTCGTGGAGCCAGGCGTGTTCGGTCCCGATG
>CAZWDE010000080.1:3028-11503 GCA_964632555.1 uncultured Limibaculum sp. | reverse complement strand
GCGCTTCTTCGAGCGGCAGCGGCTCGGCGTTCAGAAGCGGCGTGCCGAGGACGCTCTCGATCACCGTGACCGTGTTGTCATCGTCCGTGCCGAAGGCGCCGGAGACGGCGGGATCGACCGACTCGGGATCGATCACGCCGTTCTCGTCGAAGTCGATCACGAGGCGGCCCACATAGCTGTATTCGCCGTCGGTCGAGACGATCGCGACGGGGTTGTCGTCGGCGCCGGTTGCGACGAAGGGATAGGGCTGGTCGGCCTCGTCGCCGGGGCGGAGCAGGTCGTCGTCGTCGGCCGAGAGCGTGTCGGAGCCGCCGGCAAGGATCACGTCGACGCCCGAGAGCAGCGTCGCGAGCTCCTGCTCGAGCGCGAACTGCTGCAGGTGGCTCGTCAGGATGATCTTGTCGACGCCCGCAGCCGTGAGATCGTCGACCACCGGCTGAAGCACCGCGGCGAGCGCCGGCATGTCGTTCATGCCCGGGTTCGAGACGTCGTCGATGTTGCCGGTCGAGGTGATCTGGGCGATCAGCTGCGTGGTCGCGCCGATCACGCCGACCTGCTCGCCGTCGATTTCGACGATGGTGGCCGGCGCCACCTTCGGGTCGCGGCCGTCATCGCCGGTCTCGGCGGGATCGGCGGGATTGACGCGGGCGCTCAGCAGATCCGACTCGAAGGCGCTGCTCGGCAGGATCTCGTCGGTGAAGAGCGCGCCGATCTCGTCGTCGTCCGAGAAGTCGAGATTGGCCGAGAGATAGGGGAACTGCGCGCCGGGCCAGTCGACCTCCTGGAGGTAGTTGACCGTGCCGAAGCGCCCGTCGGAGAGCGAGTTGCCCTCCTCGCTGTCATAGATGACGATGTCGTTGAAGGCCGCGGTGCCGGCGTCGAACTCGTGGTTGCCCACTGCCGAGGCGTCGAAGCCGAGCAGGTTCATGATCGAGATGTCGACCCGGCCCTCGGAATTGTCGAGCTCCTCGAAATAGTCGGGAGCGCCGTCGCCGTTGATGTCGGTGGTGTAGATGTCTTCGAAAGTGAACCCGTTCGTGTTGAGCTCGATATTGTTGATAAACGCCTCGATCTCATCATTATCGAAGAAAAGATCCCCATTGGTGTCCGCGAGAGGCGAGATCAATTCCGCTTCGATCAGACCGAAAACCTGGTTGTAGAAGCCTTCGAAGAGCGGATTGAACGTCGCGGCGTCACCGGCCGCGTTGAAGAACGGCCCGGGGATGTAGTTGTCGCCGGCCGAGATCAGCACCGACGGGATGCCGTCCGCCGCGGCCTGCGCCTCGAGCGCGGCGACGATGCTGGCAAAGTTGGGCGCGTTGCCGATGGCGTCGACGCCGCCCTCGAGATCGGATGCGTGAAGGATCTGCAGCGTGAACATCTCTCTGTCCTCGTTGTTGTCCGCGCCTCGGGGCGCTGATGTGTCGACCGACGGCGCCGCCTCCGCAGGCCCCGACCGCTCCCGTCGCGCGGTTCGCGGGGCCCCGGCGTCGGGCGCGCCTGCACCCTAACACCGTTTTTCGTAAGCCCCAGAAGAGTTTTCCACCCGCGCCCGACCTGCGTAGGTGCTCCGCATGGCACTTAAATGAATAATATGTGTAATCTTGATGACGCTCACTTTCCTTGTTCTTCAGGATGTTGGAGCGCAGAGCGCACCGAGTGGCCGACCGGCCGGCCGGACCGGTTGACGGGCACGCGCGCGTCACGGATTCGCGCCGGCGACGGCGACGGGCGCAATTCCGGGCGTGCCGCGGGCCGCCTGCCCCCGCGGCCCCCCGAGAATCGTCCGGCTTCGCCACCGCGCCCCGCGACCGGCTCTCGCTTGACACCGCGCGGCCCGGCGTGAACACGGGGGGCATGCCGACGTGTCCTCCCCCGACGCCATGCCGGCGCGCATGGCCGATCCGGCTGCGGCGGACCGCGGCCACACGGCTGCGCGGTGTCGCGCTGCCCTGGCTGCTGGCCGGACTTCTCGGGTGCAGTTCGGGCGAGGACGAGCTGGAGGCGGGCTTCGCCGACCCCGCGACCCGGCTCGACTACACGGTCGAGATCGAGGGCGCGCCCGGCCCCGCCGGCGGGGAGATCGCGAGCCTGATCGAGCAGTCGGTCGCGCTCACCCGCGAGCAGGACACCGGCGCGGCCTCGGTCGCCTTCCTGCGCCGCCGCGCCGAGGGCGACGAGGCGACGGTGCAGACCATCCTGCGATCCTACGGCTACTACGCGGCGGAGGTCCGCTCGGAGGTCGAGCCGCCGCCCGAGGGCGCGGAGCCCGGGGCGCGGCAGGGCGTGGCGCGGCTCGTGATCGAGCCGGGCCCGCAGTTCACGCTCGCCGAGCACCGCCTCCGCCTCGTCGAGACCGGGGAGACCGCGCCCGGCCCGCTCGACGCGGCCGCGCTCGGCTCGCCGGTCGGCGGGCCCGCGGTGGCCTCGGCGATCCTCGCCGCCGAGCAGGCGGCCGTGGCGAAGCTGCGCCGCGAGGGCCGGCCCTATGCGAGCTTCGAGGGGCGCGACGCGGTCGCCGATCTCGACGCCGCGACCCTCGAGGTGGCGAGCACGGTCGCGACCGGCCCCGCCTATGTCTTCGGCCCGCTGGCCTTCGACGGCGCGCCCAATGTCGAGGACGCCTATCTGCGGACCTACGTGCCGTGGGAGGAGGGCGCGGTGTTCGACGTCGACGCGCTCAACCGCTACCAGGAGCGCCTCTTCGGCACGGGCCTCTTCGTCGGCGCCTCGGCGCAGCCGCCCGAGGAGCCGCCCGAGGGCGAGGCCGCGCCGGTGACCGTCCGGCTCGAGGAGGCGCCGTTCCGCTCGATCGCCCTCGGCGCGCGCTTCTCGACCGACGACGGCCCGTCGGGCCGGGTGGATTTCGAGCACCGCAACCTCTTCGGCGCCGGCGAGCGGCTCGGCATCACGGTGGATGCGGGCTTCGACGAGCAGATCGGGCGGATCACGCTGCGCAAGCCGCAATATCTGCGCGACGGGCAGGACTTCACCACGGCCTTCGAGGTCCGCCACGTCACCGACGACGCCAACAGCGGCGCCTTCGACGAGACCGGCGCGACGCTGACCGCGGGGCTCGAGCGCCGGCTGACGCCGCGCTGGACGGTCGGCGCGGGCGGGCTGCTCGAGGCGAGCCTGATCGACGACGGCACCGACGAGACCGAGGCCTATCTCGCCGGCCTGCCGCTCTTCGCCGCCTATGACGGGACGGACGACAAGCTGAACCCGACCCTCGGCCAGCGGCTGCGGCTGACGGTGACGCCCTTCACCGGCTTCTTCGACGACGCGCCGACCGCCTTCACCCGCGTCGAGGCGCGCGGCTCGGCCTATCAGGACCTGACGGGCACCGGTCGCTACGTGCTCGCCGAGCGCGGACGCCTCGGCACGATCCTCGGCGGCCGGCAGGACAACGTGCCGTCCACGCGGCGCTTCTTCTCGGGCGGCGGCGGCTCGGTGCGCGGCTACGAGAACGACATCATCGGCCCGCTCGACGCCGAGAACGACCCCGAGGGCGGGCTGTCGGTGGCCGAGGCCGGCGTCGAGCTCCGCTTCCGGGTTCTGGGCGATCTCGGCCTCGCGGTGTTCAGCGAGGCGGGCCTCGTCTCCGAGGACACGCTGCCCGACTTCTCCGACCCGATCCAGGTCGCCGCCGGCCTCGGCCTGCGCTACTATTCCCCCATCGGCCCGATCCGCGTCGATGTCGGCTTCCCGCTCAACGGGCGCGACGTCGACGACACGTTCCAGGCCTACATCGCCATCGGACAGGCTTTCTGATGCCCCTGCGCCGCGCCCTGCCGCTTGCCGCCCTGATCGCGCTCCTCGCCGCGGCGTGGCCGGCCTCGGCCTTCGACATCTTCAACCTGAAGAACTCGCTCATCCAGTTCGCGCTCGAGCAGATCTCGACCGAGGATTTCACGATCACCGCGGAGAACGTCGAGAGCCCGGGCGACGGCGTGACCGAGCTCGTCGGCGTCGAGATCGCGGACCGCGAGGGGGTCTGGTTCACCGCCGAGCGGATCGGGCTGCAGTGGAACGCGCGGCGCATCCTGTCGGCCGAGCTCGAGATCAACCGCCTGTTCGCCGCCGGGGTCGAGGTGCTGCGCGCGCCGCAGGGCAGCGTCGAGGTCAAGGAGGACGCCGAGATCGCCGAGGACGACGGCGAGCCCTTCGACTGGCCGCGCTCGCCGATCGCGACGCGCGTCGACGAGATGACGCTCGAACGGGTCTTCGTCGCCGGCGGGCTGATCGCCGAGCAGTCGATCGCCTTCGACGCCTCGGGCTCGGCCCGCGACGAGGGCGACGAGCAGGCGGTCGCGCTGTCGCTGCGGCGCACCGACGACGTCGCGGGCCGGATCGAGCTCGACTACCTGCGCGACTTCGCGGCGGGCACGCTCCGGGCCAATCTCCGCGCCGAGGAGGCGCCGGGCGGGCTGGTCGCGGAGATCGCCGGCCTGCCGGAGGACAGCGCCTCGCGCGTGCGGCTCGAGGCGGACGGCCCGCTCACGGACTGGGGGCTCGAATTCGCCGCCTCGGCCGACCGGGTGTTCGAGGCGGGCGGCGAGGCGACGGTGGATCTCGAGGGGCCGCTCGCCGTCCGCGCCGGCTTCCGCGTGGTGCCGGGACCCGAGATCTCGCCCGAGCTCGGCCAGGTGCTCGGCCGCGAGGCCCGGCTCGACATCGACGTCGCCGAGGAGAACGGCGTCATCGCGATCCGCGAGGGGCAGATCCGCTCGCCGGCGCTCGAGGCCGAGGCGACCGGGCGCTATGTCGAGGCCGACGGCACCGTGGATCTCGACGTCTCGCTCGAGGGACGCTCGGCGCTCGCCGGCCTCGCCGAGGGCGTGGCGTTCGACGGCTTCGGCTTCGACGGCCGCGTCGAGGGCACGCTCGACGACCTGACGGCCACCGGCGAGGCGCGGCTCGACGCGCTCGCCACCGAGCCCGCCGATATCGGCGCGGCGCGGCTCGCCACCGAGGTCCGCGTCGCCGGCGAGACCGTGGAGTTCGACGTCGGCGGCCGCGCCGAGCGCCTGCGCATCGACCGGCTGGGCCCCGAGCTTCTCGGGGAGGCCGAGCTCCGCGCCCTCGGCGCCTATGACGGCTCGGCGGTGTCGCTCGTCGAGTTCGCGATCCGCTCGATCCCGCTGACCGTCGACGCCTCGGGCCGGGTGGTGCTGCCCGGCGAGACCGATCCCGGCAGCGCCGCGCTCGACTACGCGCTGGCCGCGCCCGAGCTCGCGCCCATCGCCGCCGCCTACGACGCCGACGCCACCGGCTCGATCGACGTCTCGGGCCGGGTCGAGGGCCCGCTCGACGCCGTGCGGCTCTCGGGCGAGGCGACGCTCGGCGATCTCTCCTTCGAGGGCGAGCCCTACGGCGAGGTGACGCTCACCCACGCGATCACCGCCGGGGAGACGATCCGGGGCAGCGCCGATCTCGCCGCCTCGGGCTCGCGCTACGGCCCGGTCTCGGCCGATGTCGACTTCGCGCTCGAGGGCGAGCGGCTCGACCTGCCGCGCCTCCACGCCGAGGGGCTCGGCGCCACCATCGACGGCGCGGTCGTCTACCGGCTCGACAGCGGGCTCGCCACCGGCGAGGTGCGGCTCGACGCGCCGGATCTCGGGCCGCTGGCGGCGGTCGCCGACGCGCCGGTCACCGGCGCGCTCTCGGGCACCGTGGCGCTCTCGACGCCCGGCGGCGAGCAGCGCGCGGCGCTCGACCTGCGCGGGCGGGAGATCGCGGCGCTCGGCGCCTCGCTCGCGCGGCTCGACCTTGTCGGCACGCTCGACGACGCGCTCGGCGCCCCGGTGCTCTCCGCCACCGTCGCGGCCCGGCAGGCGGCCTACGAGGACGCGCGCGTCGCGACGATCGACGGCGAGCTCGCCGGCTCCGATCTCGCGGCCACGCCCGATCTCGAGCTCGACCTGACGCTGACCGACGCCGCCGGCTTCGGCGCCGCGCTCGCCCGCGCCCGGCTCGACGCGCGGATCACCGACGCGACGACCCTCGCCGAGGTGGTCGCGACGCTCGAGGCCGAGGCGCTCGCCTATGCCGAGGCCGAGGCCCGCGTCGCGCGCCTGACGGCCGACCTGACGGCGACCGACGCGCTCGCCGAGCTGCCCGCGGCCACGCTCGAGGCGACCGCCGAGGGGCTCGCCGGCGCCGGGGTCGAGGCCGGGCGCGCCGATCTGACGGCCCGGCTGACGCCCGAGGAGGGCCGCGCGGCCGCGACCGCCGAGATTGCGCTCGCCGCGATCCGCGCGGCCGGCGCCCGGATCGCCGAGGCGACGCTGACCGCCCGGAGCCGGGACGCGCTCGCCCCCGCCCCCGATCTCGAGGCCGCGGCACGCCTCGGCCGGATCGAGGCCGACGGCGCGTCCGTCGCCTCGGCCACGCTCGACGCCACGATCACCGCCGCGGGCGCGCCGGAGATGGCCGTGCGGGCCGAGGCGCGCACCGGCGCCATCGCGGCCGGCGAGGCCCGGATCGACGGCGCGCGGCTGACCGCCCGGATCGCCGAGGCGCTCGGCGCCGACCCCCGCGTCGAGGCCGACCTCGCGACCGGCGCGGTCGAGGCCGGCGATGCCCGCGCCGAGAGCCTGACGGCGCGCGTCTCGGGCCCGCTCTCCGGGCTCCGGGCGAGCGTCGACACGCGCGGCGCGGCGGGCGACGAGCCGGTCGCGCTGTCGGCCGAGGCGACGGTCGACGCGGCCGGCGATCCGCTCCGCCTGCGGGTCGCGCGGCTCGAGGCGGCCTATGCCGGCGAGCAGCTCCGCCTGCGGGCGCCGCTCGCCGTCACCGTGGGCGACACCACGCGGATCGAGGGGCTCGACCTCGCGCTGCCGGGCGGCGGGCTGACCGGCGACGCGGCGCTCCATCCGGGCGGGCTCGAGGCCGACGTCACGCTCGCCCTCGGCGATCTCGGCCTCCTGCAGCGCCTCGCCGACGCGCCGGTCTCGGAGGGCGCGCTCGACGCCGAGATCGCCCTCGACACCCGCCGGGGCCGCGCCGGCGGCACCGCCCGGATCGCCGCGCGGGGGCTCCGCTTCGAGGAGGCGATCGCCGATATCGGCGCGCTCGATCTCACGCTCGACGGGGACTGGGACGGCGCCGCCGCCACCCTCGACGGCCGGCTCGACGGGCCCTTCGGCGAGCCCGTGCGGCTCGCCGCGCGGCTGCCGCTGCGCCCCACGGGCGGGCCGGTGCCGGCGGTGCCCGAGGGCGAGGAGATCGACGGCCGCGTCACCTGGTCGGGCGAGGTGCAGCGGCTCTGGGCGCTGGTGCCGGCGCCGGGCCACGTCCTCGCCGGGCAGCTCGACCTCGATCTCGGCATCGGCGGCACGCTCGCGGCGCCGGCGATCGAGGGCGAGGTCGCCCTCGCCGACGGGCGCTACGAGAACCTCGACATCGGCACGATCCTGACCGACCTGACGCTCGCCTCGGAGATCGAGGGCGTCGACACGCTGCGGCTCGAGGCGAGCGCGATGGACGGGGCGGACGGCCGCGTCGAGGCCGAGCTCGCGCTCGCGCCCGACCGGCTCGACGCGCAGGTGACGAGCGCCGGCGCCGTGCTGGTGCGGCGCGACGACGCCACGGCGCGCGTCAGCCTCGACATCGCGGCGGCCGGCGCCCTGACCGATTTCGACGTGACCGGGCGGGTGGACGTCGACCGCGCCGAGATCCGCCTGGTCAGCGCGACGCCGCCCTCGGTCGCCACGCTCGGCGACGTGCGGATCAAGGGAGCGCCCGAGCCCGAGGAGGACGAGCCCGCCGGCGGCGCGATCGGGCTCGACATCGCGGTGCGCGCCGACCGCGACGTCTTCGTGCGCGGCCGGGGGCTCGACAGCGAGTGGTCGATCGGCCTCGACGTCGGCGGAACCGCCGCCCGCCCGGACATCACCGGCACCATCGAGCGGGTGCGCGGCGGGCTCTCGCTGATCGGCACGCAGTTCGACCTCGAGCGCGGGATCGTGCGCTTCCCCGGCGGGCCGGAGATCGACCCGCGCCTCGACGTGCGCCTGCAGGCCGAGGAGAACGGCGTCACCGGCGGCATCCAGATCACCGGCCCCGCGAGCGACCCGCAGATCGGCTTCTGGTCGCGCCAGGGCCTGCCGGAGGACGAGGTGCTGCCGCGGATCCTCTTCGGCAAGCCCGCGCAGTCGCTCGAGGCCGGCCAGGCGATCCGGCTGGCCTCGGGCCTCGCGACGCTCCTGCAGGGCGGGGGCGGCGTGGTCGACCGCGTGCGCGGGGCCGTGGGCCTCGACGTGCTCTCGATCGACCCGACCGAGGACAGCGCCGAGGTGACGGTCGGCAAGAACATCGGCGACGACGTCTTCGTCGGCGCCAAGCAGTCGCTCGACGGCGCCGAGAGCAGCGTGACCGTCGAGGTCGAGGTCTTCACCAACGTGATCGTCGACACCGAGATCGACCAGGAGGGCGACACCTCCCTCGGCGTGCAGTGGAGGAAGGACTTCT
>CAZWDE010000080.1:0-2928 GCA_964632555.1 uncultured Limibaculum sp. | reverse complement strand
GTCAGCTGTGCTCCTCGCGGAGTTCCTCCTCGAGGGTGCGGGCGTAGGCGCGGTAGGCGTCGGTCTGGAAGAGCGCGCCGAGGAGCTCGGGCTCCCCCGCCTCGCCCTTGGCCGGCACGCCCATCACCGGCAGGAACGCGCCGCGATAACTGTCGAACATCGGCAGCGCGCGCTCCAGCGTGTCGGTGCGGCGCAGCCACGCTCCCTGCTCGTGAAGCGTCCAGCACTGGCTCTCCGAGGCCGCGTTCTCGGCGCCCACCGGCCGCATCAGGTCGGTGACGAGGAGCGTGCGCTTGAGATAGCCCTGCGGCCCGGCGGCGAAGTCGAGCCCCGCCTGCGCCAGCTGCTCGAGGAAGTAGGAGCGGGCCACCAGCCGGTCGGCCACCACGCTCGCGAGCGAGACCGAGATCATCACCGCGATCGCCGCCTGCCAGTCGCCGGTCAGCTCGAAGACGATGAGCGTCGAGGAGATCGGCGCGCCGAGCACCGCGCCGGCCACCGCCCCGGTGCCGGCGAGCGCGTAGAGCCCCTGGCTGCCCGAGACGAGCGGGAAGAGCTCGGTCGCCACCTCGCCGAAGGCCGAGCCCGCGAGCGCGCCGAGCATCAGCGCCGGCGAGAACACCCCGCCCCCCATGCGCCCGGCGAGCGTGATCGCGACCGCCGCCACCTTGACCACCGCGAAGCCGACCGCGGTCCAGAACGGGATCTGCTCGGTCAGCGCCAGCGTCGTCGTCTCGTAGCCGACGCCGATGATGTGCGGGAACTCGAGCGCCATCAGGCCGAGGAGCGCGCCCGCGATCGCCGGACGCGCCCAGTCGGGCACGCCGAGATCGCCCTGCCAGCGGTCGGCGAGGCGCTCGGCGAGGAAGAGCGCGCGGATCATCACCACCGCGATCGTGCCCGAGAGGAGCCCGAGCAGCGCGAAGGCCGGCATCTCCCAGTAGAACTCGACCGTCTGGGGCGGCAGCGTGAACTCGGTGATGTTGCCGAGATGGATGCGGCTCACCACCGTCGCGGCGACCCCCGAGAGCACGATCGGCCCGAAGGCGTGGAGCGCGAAGTGGCGCAGCACCACCTCGAGCGCGAAGAGCGCGCCCGCGAGCGGCGCGTTGAAGCTCGCGGCCACGGCGGCCGCGGTGGCGCAGCCGAGGACGTCGCGCCCGGTGATGCCGCTCGCGCCCATCCGGTCGGAGACCCAGGAGGCCATGATCGCGCCGATGTGGATCGCCGGGCCCTCGCGCCCCGTGGAGCCGCCGGTGGAGAGGGTGATGAGCGCGGCGCCCGCCGAGGCGAGGCCCGGGCGGCGGTCGACCCGCCCGCCCTGGAGCGCGGCGGCGCGGATCACGTCGGCCACCCCGCGGGCCTTGGCGTCGGGCGTCATGCGGCCGAGCAGCAGCCCCACCGCGAGACCGCCCAGCACCGGCAGGAACAGCACCACATACCACGGCAGCGCCGCCGCGGTGCTGTGCAGCATGATGTCGTCGGCACCGTAGAAGAGCGTCTGCAGCCGCGAGATCGCGAGGCGGAAGCCGATCACCGCATAGCCGACCGCCACGCCGAGGACGAGCGCGACCCCCCAGAGCGCCATCTGCGTGGACGCCGCGACCTTCTCGGGCCGGGCGATCAGCCCGCCGAGGCGCCGGCGCAAGAGCCGCAGCACCGCGCGGACGGAGACGGCGCCGAGCGCCCGCCCCGGCCGTTCTGCCCGCGTCGCTCGACGATGCTCCATCCCCTCGCGCCTCTGACCGGCCTCCGGCCAGCCTAGGCGCGCCGGCCATGCGGCGGAAGGGGCCTCAGCGGCGGATCCCGAGCGGGGCGCCCACCTGTGGCGGCCGGGGCAGCGTGCGGTGCGCCGCAAGCAGCCTCTCGATCCGCGCGCGCGCCGCCTCGGGGAAGGGCGCCGAGCGGCGCGCGGCGAGATCGACGCAGAGGGTCAGGCTCTCGTAGGTCGCCGCGAGCCGGCCGTCGCGGTCGAGGTCCAGCATCTCGAGGAACACGTGCACGCGCTTGTGATCGGCGTCGACGAGGCGAAAGTCGCAGGCGAAGCGGCCGCCCTCGAGAAGCTCGCCCAGATAGTGGATCTGCGTCTGCAGCGCCATCGGGCCCATGCGGTGGGTCTCGACGAGCGAGGGCCCGATCCCGAGCGCCTCGTAGGCCTCGTCGAGCGCGCGGTCGAACGCCATGGTGTAGTAGGCGACGTTCATGTGGCCGTTGTAGTCGATCCACTCGGGCGGCACCCGCTGGGTGGCCGTCCGGATCGGGCCCGCCGCCGCGTCGATCTCCATGCGTGCCTCCCTGCCTCGTCCGCGGCCGAGCCTAGGCGCTCCGCCGCCGCACTGGAAGCGGGCGCCCGCGCCCGATAGGCTCCTCGGCGGGAGGAGACCGACATGACGATCGAGACCGCCATCGCCGCGCTGGCCGGGCAGTTCGGCGCGCGCCTCAGCCGGGCCGAGGCCGTGCGGGCGGAGCACGGCCACGACGAGGCGCACCACGCGGCGCGCCTGCCCGACGCCGTGGTGTGGCCCGAGACCACGGAGGAGGTCGCCCGCATCGCCGCCACCTGCGCGGAGCACGGCTGCCCGATCACCGCCTGGGGCACCGGCACCTCGCTCGAGGGCCACGTGATCCCGGTCATGGGCGGCGTGACGGTGGACTTCGCCCGCATGGACCGGATCCTCGAAGTCCACGCCGAGGACATGGACGCGGTCGTGCAGCCGGGCGTCACGCGCGGCCGGCTCAACGAGGAACTGCGCGCGACCGGGCTCTTCTTCCCCGTCGACCCCGGCGCCGACGCCTCGCTCGGCGGCATGGCGGCGACGCGCGCCTCGGGCACCACGGCGGTGCGCTACGGCACGATGCGCGACGCCGTGCTCGCGCTCGAGGTGGTGCTGGCCGACGGCCGCGTGATCCGCACCGGCACGCGGGCCC
>CAZWDE010000079.1:0-11653 GCA_964632555.1 uncultured Limibaculum sp. | reverse complement strand
ATAGGTCGCCAGCCGGAAGCCCTTTTCAGGGTCGAAGCGCTTGACGGCCTGCATCAGTCCGACATTGGCTTCCGAGATCACCTCGGCCTGCGGCAGGCCGTAGCCGCGATAGCCCATGGCGATCTTGGCCGCGAGCCGGAGATGCGAGGTGACGAGCTTGTGCGCCGCGTCGCGGTCCCCGCGCTCGGTCCAGGCCTTGGCCAGCATGTACTCCTCCTCGGGCTCCAGCATCGGGAACTTCCGGATCTCGGAGAGGTAGCGGCTCAGCCCCTGTTCCGGCGACGGCGCCGGGAGCGAGGCGTAGCTGTTGGACATGGTCGTGGTCCTTTCGAACTGGCGAGCCGGGCGGTGCGCCATTGTCCACGCATCCTGACCCTCAAGCCGTTAACGTATAACAACGCGGATCCGGCGCAACGTTTCCACCAGATTCGTCAAGTCTTCGGGAAGATCGCTGTCGAAGCGGAGGATCGCGCCGGTCGCGGGATGCGCAAATCCGAGGCGCGCGGCATGCAGCGCCTGCCGCGGGAAGCCGGCGAGCGCCGCGGCGGCCGGCTCGGGCGTGGCGCGGGGCAGGGCGCGCGCGCGCCCGTAGACCGGGTCGCCGACGAGCGCGTGCCCGAGATGGGTCGCGTGCACCCGGATCTGGTGCGTGCGCCCGGTCTCGAGGCGGCACTCGACGAGGCTCGCGACCGGCGCCTCGGCGGTCCCGTAGCGTTCGAGGAGGCGCAGGCGCGTCACCGCGCGCTTGCCGGCGCGGGCGACCGCCATGCGCGTGCGGTCGGTGGGGTGGCGGGCGATCCCGGTCTCGATCCGGACGGTCTCGCCCTCGAAGCTCACTCCCGGCAGGCCGGCCAGCCGCGGGTCGCCCCGCGAGGGCGCGCCGCGCAGCACCGCGAGATAGGCGCGCTCGACGTCGTGGGCGGCGAAGCGGGCGGCGAGGGCGGCGTGCGCGGCCTGCGTCTTCGCCACGACGAGGAGCCCGGAGGTGTCCTTGTCGATCCGGTGGACGATGCCGGGCCGGCGCTCGCCGCCGATGCCGGCGAGCGTGTCGCCGCAATGGTGGAGCAGCGCGTTGACGAGGGTGCCGCGCTCGGCGCCCGGGGCGGGGTGGACGACCATGCCGGCCGGCTTGTCGATCACGACAAGATGAGCGTCCTCGTGCACCACCGCGAGCGGGATCGCCTCCGGTTCCGGCTCGGCGGGCAGCGGCTCCGGCAGGGCGACGACGAACCGCTCCCCCGCCTTGACTTTGCGCCGCGGCTCCGTGACCGTCCGGCCCGCGGCGTCGGCGACGGCGCCCTCGGCCAGAAGCTGCGCGATGCGGGAGCGCGACGGCGGCTCGGCGAGGCGCTCGGCGGCGAGCGCGAGCGCCCGGTCGAGCCGCAGCCCGTCGGCCTCTCCGGGGATCACGAGCGCGATCTCTTCCGCGCCGGTCAGGGGAGACGGGGTGGACATGGACGATCTCCCTCGCGCCGCGGGCGAGACGCTCGACGAGGACGCGCTCCCCGAGCCCGCGCCGATCCGCCGGATGCGCCGGCTCGTGACGGCGCTGCTGGTCGTCCTCATCGTCGGCATGGTAGTGGTCAGCGGCGCGCTTGTCAGCCGGCTCGGCGCGCTGATGGGCGGCGGCGCGGCGCCGGTCGCGCCGGGCGCGCTGCCCGATGCGATCGCGCTGCCGCCGGGCGCCGAGATCGTCGCGCTCGGGCGGGCCGGGCGCGAGCTGCTCGTCGTGACGCGCGATGGGGACGGCACCGAGCGCATCCGCGCCTTCGACGCCGCGACGGGCGCGGCCGGCCCGGTCACCCGCGTGGAGCGCCGCTAGCGTCGAGATCGCGCCAGGCCGGGATGCCGGCGAGCCCGGTCGCCGCGTGGACGCCCCGCATGATCGCCCGCGCCACCGTGTCGGCCGCCAGCATGCCGATGCGCGAGAGGGCGGCCGGGCCCGCGGGCGCGGGGCCGCGCTCGGTCGAGAGGGCGAAGACCACGTCGCCGTCGAGCGGCGCGTGCACCGGCCGGATCGCCCGCGCCAGCCCGTCCTGCGCCATCACCGCGACGCGGAGCGCCTGCTCGCGGGTCAGCGTCGCGTCGGTCGCGACCACCGCGAGGGTCGTGCTGCCGCCCGCCTCGCCGGGAAAGGCGTGCTCGAGCGTGGCCGGCGGGCCCGCGGGCGGGGTCTGGCCGCCGACCTCGCCCGCCTGCTCGAGCCACCAGGCCCAGAAGGTCCGGGTGCCCGGGATCAGCACGGAGCCGAGCGGGTTGACGACGGCGAGCGCGCCCACCGTGACGCCGGCGTGCCGGATCGAGGCGGTGCCGGTGCCGCCCTTTATCGGGCCCGCCGTCGCGCCGAGCCCGGCGCCGGCGTTGCCGAGCGCGACCTCCGCCCCGGCGCGCGCGGCCGCCTCGCGCCCGAGGTGCCAGTAGGGCGGGTGATCCCAGTCCTTGCGGCTGCCGGTCAGCAGGTCGAACAGGATGGCGGCGGCCACGATCGGCACCCGCGTGCCGCCGATCGGGAAGCCGCGGCCCTCGTGGCGCAGCCAGTCCATCGCCCCGCCGGCCGCGTCGAGCCCGTAGGCCGAGCCGCCCGAGAGCACCACCGCGTCGATCCGCTCGACCACGCCGCCCGGGATCAGCCCCTCGGAGGCGCGCAGGCCCGGCGCGCCGCCCCGCAGGTCGACCGCCGCGACCGCGGGCCGCTCGGCGATCAGCGCGGTCGTGCCGGTCGTGTAGTCCGCCGCCTCGGCCTGCCCGACCCGGATGCCCGCCACGTCGGTGATCGCGTTCCGCGGCCCCGGCTCCATGGGTTCCTCCCGCTTGCCTCGCCCGGCGCACGCGCCTTAGGCTGGTTGACCAACAGATAATCACACGGGGAGACGAGATGGGAGGGGACCGCATCGCGTGGCTCGCGGGCCTCGCGGCGCTGGCGGCGGCGGTCGCGCTCGGCATGGCCGCCCGGGCGCCCGCCGGCGAGGCGGTCGGCACCGGCGAGGCGCTGAGCCTCCGCCATTGCGGGCGCTGCCACGTGATCGGCCCGGCGAACCGGATGGGCGGCATCGGCTCCACGCCCGGCTTCGCCGTCATCCGGACCTGGACGGACTGGGAGGACCGGATGCGCGGCTTCTACGCGCTCAACCCGCACCCCGCCTTCACCCAGGTGGCGGGGATCACCGAGCCCTTCCCCGAGAGCCGGCCCTCGCCGATCCATCCGCTCCGGCTGACGCGGGACGAGATCGAGCGCATCGTCGACTATGCGCGGCGCGTGGCGCCGGCCGATCTCGGGGCGCCGATCCGCTAGGCGGCGGCGCGCGCGGCCAGCGCCGCGATCCCGGGCGAGCCGAAGGCCATCCGGAGCACCACCATGTCGAACCCCGCGCGATAGCCGCGCGGCCAGTGGCTCACCGTCTCGAAGCCGTGGCGGCGGTAGAAGCCGGCGACCGCCGGCGTCGTGTCGACCACCAGATGCGCGGTGTCGGGCGGCGCGCGGCGGATCGCCTCGGCCGCGCGGTGCGCGAGCAGCAGGCGCCCCAGCCCGCGGCCGTGATGCGCCGCGGCCACCATGCCCCAGCAGAGCGTCACGCGGCTGTAGGTCTGGCCGATCTCGAAGCCGCCATAGCCGAGGACCGCGCCGTCCGCCTCGACGACCCAGTCCGGGCCGTCCGGATCGTCGAGCGTGGCCGCGAGGTCGGCCTCCTCGGCGGCGGCGAAGAAGCGCGGCACGTTGGAGCGGAAGACCCCGAGGACCGCGGCGCGGTCGGCGGCGGCGCGGGGCCGCACCCGCGGCGCGCTCACGGCGAGCGCCGCGCCGGAGGCCGCGGCGCGGCGGCGCGCGCGAGGCGGTCGTTGATCGCGCGGCCGAGGCCCCATTGCGGGATCGGCCCGACCGCGAGGATGCCGCGCCCGCCCATCGCGGCGTCGATCGCGCGCAGATGGCCGAAGAGGTTGGCGGCCGCCTCGCCGAGATCGCGGCGGCGCGACAGGCTGAGGGCCGGCCCGCTGACGCCGGGCGGGACCGGTCCGAGCCCGATCCAGCCCTCGCCATGCCGGGGGCTCGCCGCGTTGAGCCGGAGCCGGACCCCGGGCGCATAGTGGCTCGCGAGCTGCCCGGGGGCGGTGACCCGCCCGTCGCGCGGTTCGGCGGCCGGCGCGAGCGGCGCCTCGAGGGTCGCCTCGATCGCCTCCGCCGGGATGCCGCCGGGGCGCAGGAGCCGGGGCCGCCCGTCCGCCCCGAAGCCGAGGATGGTCGATTCGAGCCCGACCGGGCAGGGGCCGGCGTCGATCACCGCCGCGATCCGCCCGACCAGCCCGTCGAGCACATGCGCCGCCGATGTGGGGCTCACCCGGCCCGACGGGTTGGCCGAGGGCGCGGCGACCGGCACGCCCGCGGCGCGCAGCAGCGCGCGCGCCACCGGATGCGCCGGCACGCGGAGCGCCACTGTCGCCAGCCCGGCGGTCACCGAGGGCGCGAGCCCGGCCCCCGGCGCGACCGGCAGCACGAGCGTGAGCGGGCCCGGCCAGTGCGCCGCCGCCAGCCGCTCGGCCGCCGGCGTCATCCGCGCGAGGCGCCCGGCCGCCTCGCGGTCGGGGAGATGCACGATCAGCGGGTTCTCGGGCGGTCGGCCCTTGGCGCGGTAGATCGCCGCGACCGCGTCCTCCGACCGGGCGTCCCCGCCGAGGCCGTAGACCGTCTCGGTCGGGAAGGCGACGAGCGCCCCGCCCCGCAGCAGCGCGGCGGCCTCGGCGATGCCGGCCGTGTCGGGGCTGAGCCGGAGCGTCTCCACAGCCCGCCGTCCTCCCTTGCCGTCGGCCCGCGCGCGGGGGCTTTCCTTGTTGGCCCGGTGCCTGCGGGCTACACCCGGATCAAGCGCACCCGCAAGCGGCGCGCACGCCACGGGGAGGAGATCGCCCATGACCTACCGCGCGCCGATCGCCGAGATGGCCTTCACCGCCGAGCTCGTCGGCCACCCGAGCCTCGCCGAAACCGAGCGCTTCGCCGATGCGACCGAAGAGACCCGGGCCGCGGTGCTCGCCGAGGCGGCGCGGCTCGTCGAGGAGGCGATCGCGCCGCTCGACGCGGCGGGCGACCGCCATCCGGCGCGGCTCGAGAACGGCGTGGTGCGGACGAGCCCCGGCTTCGCCGAGGGCTACCGGGCGATCGCGGACGGCGGCTGGGTCGGGCTCGCCGCCGATCCCGCGCATGGCGGCCAGGGCCTGCCGAAGAGCC
This sequence comes from uncultured Limibaculum sp., assembly GCA_964632555.1. Classification (GTDB taxonomy): domain Bacteria; phylum Pseudomonadota; class Alphaproteobacteria; order Rhodobacterales; family Rhodobacteraceae; genus Thermohalobaculum. The sequence continues at coordinate 6,435 of CAZWDE010000079.1, read as the reverse complement.
TTGCCGTGATGGTCAACGAGATGCTCGCCTCGGGGTGCCTCGCCCTCTCGATCTGCCCGCTGCTCAGCCAGGCGCAGATCGAGGCGCTCGAGGCGCACGGCTCCGAGGCGCTCAAGGCCTGGGCGCTCGGCCCCCTCGTCGAGGGGCGCTGGACCGGCACGATGAACCTCTCCGAGCCGCAGGCGGGCTCGGATGTCGGCGCGATCGCGACCCGCGCCGAGCCCGCGGGCGACGGCACGCACCGGATCACCGGGGAGAAGTGCTGGATCTCGTGGGGCGACCACGATCTCGCGGAGAACGTTCTGCACCTCGTCCTCGCGCGCCTGCCGGACGCGCCGGCCGGCAGCCGCGGCATCAGCCTCTTCGCCGTGCCGAAGCGCCTGCCCGACGCCGACGGCCGCCCCGGCGTCGCCAACCGGGTGCGCACGCTCCGCCTCGAGGAGAAGCTCGGCCTGCACGGCTCGCCGACCTGCGTGCTCGCCTATGAGGGGGCGACGGGCTGGCTCGTCGGCGAGCCGCACAAGGGACTGGCGGCGATGTTCACGATGATGAACGGCGCGCGCCTCGGGGTTGGGGTCGAGGGGCTCGCGATCGCCGAGGCCGCGACGCAGGCGGCGCTCGCCTACGCCCGCGAGCGCCGTCAGGGCGCGACGCCCGACGGCTCGCCCACGATCCTCGGCCACGCCGATGTCCGGCGGATGCTGCTCGAGATGGTGGCCCGAACGCGGGTCGCCCGGGCGCTCTGCTACGACTGCGCGCTCTCGATCGACCTCGCGCGCGCGGCCGGAACGCCCGGGGCCCGGGCCCGCCACGCCGCCCGCGCCGGCGTGCTGACCCCGATCGCCAAGGTCGTCGGCACCGAGGCCGGCATCGCCTGCGCCGATCTCGCGATCCAGGTGCATGGCGGCGTCGGCTATGTCGAGGAGACGGGCGTCGCCCGGCTCTGGCGCGACATCCGGGTGAGCGCGATCTACGAGGGCACCAACGGCATCCAGGCGATGGACCTCGTCGGGCGCAAGCTCGCCGGGGACGACGGGGCGGCGGCGCTCGCGCTGATCGACGAGGCGCGCGGCACGGTCGCGGCGCTCGAGCGTGCGGGCGAGGCGGCGCTCGGGAGTGCGCTTCGTGCCGCGGCCGGAGCGGCCGAGGACGCCACCCGCTGGATGCTGGCCGCGCCGCCGGGCGTCGAGCGGCAGGCGGGCGGCATGGCCTATCTGCGCGCCCTCGCGACGGCGCTCGGCGGTCATCACCTGGCGCGGGCGGCGCTCCGAGACCCCGCCCGGCGGCCGGTGGCGGCGTTCCACGCCGGGCATCTGTTGCCGCAGGCGCGGGCCGAGGCGGCGGCCGCGATGGCGGGGGCGGAGGCGCTCTACGCATGGGACGCGGGCGGGCCGTGACCGCGCCGGTGCGGCCCGAGGCGCTCGCGCCCCCCGCGCCGGGCGAGGCGGTGGCGGTCGCCGAGGGGGTCCTCTGGGCGCGCCTGCCGCTGCCGATGGCCGGGCTCGACCACGTCAATCTCTACGCGCTCGACGACGGGGACGCCTGGACGCTCGTCGACACCGGGCTCGACTGGGCGGCGGGCCGCGCCGCGCTCGAGGCGCTGCTCGCCGGCCCGCTCGGCGCACGGCCGATCGCCCGCGTGATCCTGACCCACCACCATCCCGACCATATCGGACTTCTCGGCGTCCTCGCGGGCCGCGGCGCCGCGGTGCTGGCGAGCCGCGTCGCCTGGCTCACGGGGCGGATGCTGACGCTCGACGTGCAGAGCCGGCCGGGCCCCGAGCAGATCGCCTTCCGCCGGCGGGCGGGCGTGACCGGCGCGGCGCTCGAGGCCTACGCGGCCGAGCGGCCGTTCAACTTCGCCGACTGCGTGGCGCCGGTGCCGCTCGGCTACCGCGCGATCGCCGAGGGCGATCCGATCGCGGCGGGCGGACGGGCGTGGCGCGTCCGCCTCGGCGAGGGCCATGCGCCCGCCCACGCCACGCTCTGGTCGGAGGACGGCGCGCTGCTCCTCGCGGGGGACCAGGTGCTGCCGACGATCTCGCCCAATATCGGCGTCTACCCGACCGAGCCGGACGCCGATCCGCTGGGCGGCTATCTCGAGAGCCTGCGCGGCTTCGCCGCGCTCGGCGCCGATCCGCTGGTGCTGCCGGGCCATGGCCGGCCGTTCCGCGGGCTCGCCGCGCGGATCGCCGAGCTGATCGCGGAGCACGAGGACGCGCTCGCCCGGATCGCGTCGGCGCTGGCCGAGGGCCCGCGGACCGCGGTCTCGCTCTTCCCGGAGATCTACCGCCGTCCGATCCCGGCGGCCGAGCACGGCCTCGCCCTCGTCGAGGCCGTGGCGCATTGCAACCGGCTGGTGGCCGCCGGCCGGGCCCGGCGCCGGCTCTCGCCCGAGGGCGCGTGGCTCTTCGATCCGGCGCCGTGAGCGCCCGGGGCGAGCTCGCGGTCTGGGTCGAGTTCGCCTCGAGCTACTCCTACCCGGCCGCCATGCGCGTCGGGGCCGCGGCCGCGGCGGCGGGCCTCCGCCTCCGCTGGCGGGTGTTCCTGCTCGGGCCGATCTTCGCCGCGCAGGGCTGGCGCGACAGCCCGTTCAACCTCTCCCCCGCCAAGGGCCGCTACATGCGCCGCGACCTCGCGCGGATCTGCGCGGCCGAGGGGCTGCCCTTCCGGATGCCCGAGAGCTTCCCGGCGCGCAGCCTGCTCGCCGCGCGGGTCGCCCTCGCCGCCGGCGAGCCCGACTGGCTCGGCGCCTATGTCCGCGCCGTCTTCCATCGGGGCTTCGGCGAGGGACGCGACATCGCGGATCCCGAGGTGGTGGCGGGCGCGCTGGCCGAGGCGGGCGCCCCGGGCGACGCCGCCGCGCTCCTCGCCGCCGCGGAGCGCCGCGAGGTGAAGGACGCGCTGCGCGCCCGCGTGGCGGAGGCCGAGGACCTCGGCATCTTCGGCGCGCCGAGCTTCGTCGTGCAGGGCCGCGACGGCCCCGAGCTCTTCTGGGGCTTCGATCGCCTCCGCGCCGCCATCGCCTGCGCCGCCCGCGGGGCCTGAGGGGGCGCGCCCTTGCCGTGCGCGCCGCGCCGTGCGACGCCGGGCGGGCGGGACGCGGGAGGCAAACCCATGGCGGGCGGCAGACTGGCGGGGCGCGTGGTCTTCGTCTCGGGCGGCAGCCGCGGGATCGGGCTCGCCATTGCGCTGGCCTGCGCGCGCGAGGGCGCCGATGTCGCGCTCGCCGCCAAGACCGACGCGCCGCACCCCAAGCTGCCCGGCACGGTGCACACCGCCGCCGAGGCGGTGGAGGCGGCCGGCGGCGCGGCCCTGCCGCTGGTGTGCGACATCCGCGACGCCGAGCAGGTGGCCGCGGCGATCGAGGCGACGGTCGCGCGGTTCGGCCGGCTCGACATCGTCGTCAACAACGCCTCGGCCATCTCGCTGACCGGCACCGCCGAGACGCCGCTCAAGCGGTTCGACCTGATGCACGCCATCAACGCGCGCGGCACCTTCGCCGTCACGCAGGCGGCGCTGCCGCATCTCCTCGCCTCGCCCCATGCCCGGGTCTTGACGCTCGCGCCGCCGCCCGATCTCTCCGAACGCTGGTTCCGCGCGCATCCCGCCTACAGCCTCGCGAAATACTCGATGAGCCTGCTCTCGATCGGCTGGGCCGGCGAGTTCGCGGGCCGGATCGGGGTCAACTGCCTGTGGCCGCGCACCACGATCGACACGGCGGCGGTCCGCAACCTCCTCGGCGGCGCGGCGATGGCCGAGGCCTCGCGCCGGCCCGAGATCGTGGGCGAGGCGGCGGTCGCGGTGCTCGCGCGGCCCGTGGACTTCACCGGCTGGTTCTGCCTCGACGATCTGGTGCTCGCGGCCGAGGGGGTGACGGATTTCGAGCCCTACGCCGTCCGCCCGGGGGCCGAGCTGCAGCCCGACTTCTTCGTGCCGGCCTCGGCGCCGGCGCCGGAGCGGGCCGGCGGCGTCGTCGGCTGGCGCGCGCCGTCGCTATAGGCCGCCCGGCTCGGCGCAGCTCCCGGGGCTCTCGCGGCAGAGCGACCGGCGCCAGGCCTCGCCCGTCGCCTCCCAGTCGATCCCGCCGCAGCCCGAGAGGGCGAGCGCCGCGGCGAGCAGAAGCCGGCTAGGCCGCATCGTCCGCCGCGCCCTTTGGATCGTAGGCGAGGAGATCGCCCGGCTGGCAGTCGAGCTCCGCGCAGAGCCTCTCGAGCGTCGCGAAGCGCACGCCGCGGACCCGCCCCTGCTTGAGCAGCGAAAGGTTCGATTCGGTCATGCCGACGCGCTCGGCGAGCTCCTTGGAGCGCATCTTGCGCCGCGCCAGCATCACGTCGAGCGTCACGACGATCGGCATCAGACGAAGCCGGCGTTGTCGTCGGCGATGTCGGCGGCGCGCGCCATGATCCGGCCGAGCGCCCACAGGATGCCGCCGAGAAGGACGCCGAGCGCCGCCTGGCTCGAGAGGCTGACGACGAGCACGCCGCGGTCCCCGCCGAGGCTGAGCGCGAGGCCGAGGAGCGTCGGCAGAACGAGCTGCACCGCACCGCCCGCCGCGATCAGCGCGCCGAAGCGGCCGAGCGCGCGCGCGCTGTCGCGTCCGAAATAGGCGCCGTCGGCGAAGCGCGCGAAGGCCCGGCGCGCCGCCACGAGCGCCGCGGAGAGGAGCAGCACGGGCAGGAGCGCGAGCGCGGCCACGATGGCCGTCCGCGCGGCCCCGGTCGGCGCCGCGACCGGCGCCCCGGCGATCTCGGCGAGCCGCGCGGCGGGGTCGACGCCGCTCCAGCCGACGAGCGCGAGGGGCGGAAGCAGCACGGCGAGGACGAGGCAGGCCACCGCGAGGCACCGTGCGATGCGGCGCAGCGCGCGATCCTCCGCAACGCGCTCGGCAGGTTCGGTCATGATCGTCTCCGTGAGGGGGCACCGGTCGGGCACGCCATCTCATAGGAGAGAAATTTCTTTCTGTAAAACAGAAATTCTATCGGTCGGCGGCGCGCCCGGGCGCGGTCACTCGCTGATGTGGACCACGAAGGCGGCGAGCAGCTCGTTCCAGATGGCGAGGTCGCTCAGGAAGTTGGCCTCCGTGGCGCCGCCCTCGAGATTGACGTCGAACTCGATGAACGGGTCGCCCTCGCGGTCGAGATAGACCTTGGCGTAGCGGTTCTCCCGGTTCCAATGGTTGACGCGCCCGACGGCGAGGCCGTCCTCGAGGTCGAAGCCCGTGACGAACTGGACCGAGCGGCACGCGGCGCCGCCGTCGCAGTCGAAGAAGATCATGTCCCACGCCACGCCCTGCGAGGCGGTCTCGATCATCGGGTCGCCGTAGCTGTCGGTGCCGAGGCGGGTCTCGTAGCCCCGGGTGGCGAGGAGGGACGCGATCGCCGCGGGATCGCTGGCGAACACCATCGCGCCGAGGGCCGCCGCCGCACCGGGCTCGGCGGACCCGGCCCGCGAGGCGAGCTCGACCGAGCGGGGCAGCGCCGTCGGCGCCGCCTCGGCCAGAGGTTCGGCGAGCGCGGCGGCGGGAAAGAGCGCGGCGGCGGCGAGACAGGCGAGACGCATCCCTGACCCCGGATGTGCAGACCCCCCGCCGCTACCACCCGCGCGCGGCGATCTCAACCGGCACGGGGCCCCGGGCGCGCGTCGCGGTCCGGATGAATTGCAAGGCCGCCACGCGACGCTATAGTGCCGCGGGCTTGCGCGGCCGAACGGGCAAGGGGGGAACACCGAGATGGGCGCAGAGAACCGGCCGGACATGGACATCCGCGAGCACGAGCGGGCCTTCAACGCCCTCGTCAAGGGCATCGCGATCGTCATCGGGGCGATCGCTCTCGTCCTGATCCTGCTGGCGCTCACGCAGCTCTGACGCGCCGGTTGCGGGCCTCGGACGCCGCGGGCCGGTCCGGCCCCGGCGCCCGGTCGCCCGCGCGCCCGGCCGGGCGTGCCGAACGATCCCCAGAGAGACAAGGTGAGAGAAACGGATGAAGATCGCAGTTCCCCGGGAGACCCGCGCGCATGAGACGCGTGTGGCGGCGGTGCCCGAAACGGTGAAGAAATTCGCCAAGCTCGGCGTCGAGGTGGTGGTGGAAAGCGGCGCCGGCAGCGCCGCCGACATCCCCGACGCCGAGTTCGAGAAGGCCGGCGCCAGCGTGGCCGGGGACGCGGCCGCCGCGCTCTCGGGCGCCGAGGTGGTGCTCAAGATCCTGCGCCCGACGGTCGAGGAGCTCGCCAGCTACGAGCGGGGCCAGAAGGTCTTCTGCACCATGGCGCCCTACACCGAGCCCGAGGTGATGAAGGCCTGCGCCGAGAACGGGATCGACGCCTTCGCCATGGAGCTGATGCCGCGCATCACGCGCGCGCAGTCGATGGACGTGCTGTCCTCGCAGTCGAACCTCGCCGGCTACAAGGCGGTGATCGAGGCGGCCAACGCCTATG
>CAZWDE010000078.1:0-11679 GCA_964632555.1 uncultured Limibaculum sp. | reverse complement strand
CGCCGCGCTCCCCGGCCCGGGCCCGCGCGCGGCGCCCTCGCCACCCGGCCCGGTCGGCGGCCCCCCGAAAGCCTCGGGCGGGTCGAGCCGGCCTAGCAGCCGCCGGGCGCCATCCGGCCCCGCGGCGAGATCGGGGTCGGCGGCCGCCATCACGCTCACCTGCTCGCGGAGCCCGTCGAGGGTCGCCGCGATCTCCTGAGGGCCCGCGCCGCCCCGCCGCATCGCCGCCTCCACCGCCGCGAGATGGGCGGCCACGGCCCGCCGGAGCGCGCGGTCAGCCACGGGCGCGCTCCCCGCCCGGCGCCGGGGGCGTCGCGGGCGGCTCCACCAGCGCGTCGATCGCGTCCGCCAGCTCGCGCCAATAGGCGGCCATCGCGGCGAAGCGCTCGTAGCCCGCGGGCGAGAGCGCATAGTAGCGCCGCGGCGGCCCGTCGCGCGAGGGCGCGCGGTAGCTCACGAGGAGGCCCTCCCTCGTCATCCGTCCGAGCGCGGGATACACCGTGCTCTCGGAGAACACCAAGCACTCCGCCCGGTTGAGCCGCTCGATGATGGCGTAGCCGTAGTCCTCGCCCTCGCGGAGCACGGCGAGGAGGCAGAAGTCCACCATCCCCCGCCGCATCTGCGAGACCCAGCTGTCCGCGCTCACGCCGATCTCCGTCGTTGACCGGGACCGAGCCTAGGACGCGCGGGCGGTGGAAAGAAGGGGGCGCGCGGCGGCGCCCCGCCTCCGGTCCCGGCCGGGATCAGAGCTCGGGGAAGCCGGCCGGCGCGTCCTCGCCCCCCTCGACCGGCTCGCCGAGGAGGGAGAGCGTGTCCGCGCCACGATGGTCGGGCGCGAGACCGGCGCCGAGATCGGGCGGCTCGGCGGCGACCCAGAAGCCCTCCTCCACGTCGTCCGCGACGACCGCGAGGGTCTCCTCGGCGAGCGCGAAGGCGATCAGGAGGTCGGCCTCGTCGATCCGCCCCGAGCGCAGCTCGCCGGCCCACCAGGCGCGACCGTGCGGGTCGGCCTCGCGGCCGAGCTGGCCGGCGTAGAGCAGGTCGACCAGCGCCTCGGGGCTCGCATCCATCAGCCGGGCGCGGAACTCCGCGCTCGCGGCGAAGGCCTCGGCGAGGGCCTTGCGCGGCGCGCCGGCGGCGCGCGCCTCCGCCCAGACCGCGAAGCCCTCCGCGTCGGGCGTGCGCCCCAGCGCGGCGCGGTAGAGGAGATAGGCGAAGCGCGCGTCGGGACCCTCCACCTCGAAGAGCCAGGCCCCGTCCTCGAGCGCGGCCCGTTCGACGCCCTCGAGCGTCAGCCGGCTCCCCGGCGCCTCGAGCAGCACGCGCCCGTCCGGCAGGACGGACTTGGCGACCGCCGCGCGCGGGTGGAACACGATCGCGACGTCGGTGCCCTCGCCCCCCGCGAGCGTGTCGTCGCCGCCGCCCGCGACGAGGAGATCGTCGCCGCCGAGGCCCTCGAGCCGCTCGTCGGCGCGGGTGCCGGCGAGCACGTCGCGGCCCTCGGTGCCGAGGATCGGCCCCGCGGGCGCCGGGCCGGGCTGCGGCTCGGGTGCGGAAGCGGCCTCCAGCCAGTCGAGCGCGCCGCGGTATTTCGGCGCCGCCGCGTCGGGCTGGCCGCCATACGCCTTGTGACCGAAGGCCTCCTCCGCCCCCCAGAAGCCCGCCAGGTGGAAGAGCGTCATCTCGGCGCCGCCCGAGGCGCGCTCCCAGCCGTCGAGATAGGCGACGTAGAGATCGCGCATCTCGGGGCGCGCGTTCGCCTCGGCGACGAGCCCCCGGAGCCCCGGCTCGTCCCACGCGACGAGATGCTGGCCGCCCTCGTAGGCGACCATCCCGAGCCCGTGGCGCGCCGCGACCTCGAGATTGGCCGCGATCTCCGCGCCATACGCGGTTCCGGGGTCCCAGAGCGCCGCCACGTCCCGCGCGAGCCCGGCGAAGACGCCCGCCCATTCGCCCTCCGAGACGCCGCCGGGCGCCGCCGCGAGCAGCGCCGCGATGCCCTCGCTCTCCTCGGGATCCGGGAAGTACGGCGCGATCGCCACCTGGTCGACGAGATCGAGCCGGCCGAGCCGGGCGACCTCCGCGAGCGAGCCCTCGAGCACCGCGGCCCAGCCGGCCTGGCCCGAGAGCGTGGTCACCACGTCGTTGTCCGGGTCGGCGGCGAAGACCTCCTCCCAGATCGCGAAGACCTCGGTCGCCCGGCGCGCATAGGCCTCGTTGGCGTGGTACTCCCCGTGCCCCTCGGCCGCGCGCGTCTCGTCGGCGCGCGCGACCATCGCCGCGTGCGCGGGGAAGATCCAGTTCCACGCCTCGTTCGAGTATTCGAGCGTCACCGTGATCCCCGGCGCGAGGCGGTCGGAGAAGAGCTCCGCCATCCGCCGGACATAACCGTCGTCCACCTGGTGGGGGACGGTGAGCCAGATGTCCTTGCCGGTCTCGTTGGCGAGCGCCGCGATCACCTCGTAGGGCACGCCGACGTCGAAGCCGTCGAAGGTGTCGGCGGCTCCCCAGACCGACCAGTCGAGCCGGGCCCGGTCCTCCCACGCGCCGTGCGTGCCCCAGTTGGTCTTGTTCCAGTCCATCAGCCGGACCGTCGAGAAGGGCTCGAGATCGGCGAGGAAGCGGTCGGAGAAGAGCGACGAGCCGGGACCCTCGCCGGGCGCGAAGAGGCGGATGTCGCGGATCGGGTCGTCGGCGTCGCGCGCGAGGATCGAGAGGAAGAGGTGCACCTCCTCGATCCCCGGGGCGAGCTCGACGGTAGCCGAGTTGACGGCGTAGGCGTCGGCGCTGTCGTCCACCTCGACCGGTCCGCCCGGCGTCTCGAGGAGGAGCGTGCCCCGGCCCTCCCATGTGAGGGTGTAGCGCCCGGGCTCGTAGGCCGGCGCGTCGAGCAGCAGGATCGTGCGGGCCGCCTGCCCGGGCGCGAGATCGGTCGGGGTGCCGGTGTCGTCGAGGGCGAGCGCCCGACCGTCGGTCCACTCCCAGGGCGCCTCCCGGTCCCACGAGAACCAGCCGCTGCCCTGCCGCATCAGGTCGGTGAAGTAGCCGACGCCGTCATGGTAGCTCGGCTCGTGCACGTTGATGCCGAGGCTGCGGGCGCCCGGCCCGGTGTCGGGGCCGTCCGGCGCGCTGCGGCGGATCTCGATGTCCATGATCGTCCCCCTGCGGTCACCGGCCTCGCGGCGCGCCCCGCGGACGGGCCTGCCCGCGTGCCCGCCCGACTACTTCGGTTCGCGAGGTAGGGTACCACGTGGATCGAGGCAGCGGAAGCGGCGGCGGCCGCCCACCCCCCGGCGCGCGGTCCTGCCGGCCCGCTCCGGCCAGACGTCGCGCCGGCCCCGTCGGTCGGCCCGAACGACCGGGTGTTCAGCCGCCCGCCTTTCTGCGACATTCGGATCAGCAACGGTCGCCGGCACGGGCCGCGACAATCGCCCCGCGCGCCGCCGACCGACAGCCGGCGGGACGCGCGCGGCGCCGGACAGAGGGGAACAGCGGATGTCGACACTGGCGATCGGACCGGGCCTTGCGGGCTTTCCCGCCTTTCCCGAGCTCGAACTCGACAGCCTGAGCGAGCCGGAGCGGCAGGCGCTGTTCGTCGCGCTCGGCTTCGAGTTCACCGACACGAGCTTCGCCTTCGCCCTCGACAGCGGCGCCTTCGGCGCGCCGGGCCTCTTCCGCTACGAGTTCGCCTTCGAGGGGGATTTCGCGGCCATCGCGAATAGCCCGCTCAGCTTCGCCGAGCTGTTCGATCCGGAGAACGCGGACGACACCATGATCTCGATCGACGCGTCGAGCACCGTCAACGCGCTGACCGGCGATCTCGCGATCGCGCTCGACGCCGATCCGGGCTCCGCGCAACTGGTCTTCGCGCAGTTCTTCGGCACGCTGCTCGATCCGCGCAACTTCACGACCGACATCCTGACGGCCTTCGGCTTCGACCTCGCGGACTTCACCGAGATCGACCTCTCCGCCTTCGCCAACCCGGTGATCCTCGGAACCCCCAACGGCGCCACGGTCGGGCCCGACGGCACGATCTCGCTGCCCGCCCCGGCCGGCCTGCCGATCCCGCTCTTCGCGCCGGCGCCCGTCGGCGTGATCAGCTTCGAGGACGAGATCACGGAACTCGCCGTGGCCTCGGTCATCGGCGGTCGCGGCGACGACGTGCTCGGCGCGGCGGGGACCGCGCTCGCGGTCCGGGCCGGCGCGGGCGACGACGCGGTCGCCGGCTCGCCCGCGGCCGACGACCTGGCGGGCGAGGCGGGCGACGACCTGCTGGTGGGCGGCGGCGGCGCCGACGTGATCGATGGCGGCGAGGGCCGCGACGTGCTGGTGGGCCACGGCACCCTGACGGGCGGCGCGGACGCCGACCGCTTCGTGATCACCGCCGCCCCCGGCACCCGGACCGACGTGACGGATCTCTCGGGCGCGGAGGGCGACGCGCTCGATCTCTCGGATCTCGGGATCGGCGGGATCGGGGCGCTCCTCGGCGCCCTGAGCTTCGACGGCACCGCCACGACGGTCACGGCGGCGTCGGGCCAGAGCGTGGTCGTGGCCGATGCGGGACCGGGCGCGGTGCTCGCGGCGGCGCTCCGCGCGGCCGGCCCGGGCGGCGAGGGCGCGACCCTCGGCACCTCGGGCGACGATCTGCGGATCGCGGGCGGGCGGGTCGCCGGACTGGACGGCGACGACCGGCTCGTCGGCCTCTTCGGCGCGGACACCCTGCTCGGGCTCGCCGGCGACGACCGGCTCTCGGGCGGCGGCGGCGACGATGTCCTGCTCGGCGGCGGGGACGACGACGACCTCGCGGGCGGCCTCGGCGCCGACATCCTCGACGGCGGGATCGGCAACGACACGCTGACCGGCGGGCTCGGCTTCGACGTGCTCTCGGGCGGCGACGGGGCGGACGTCTTCGTGCCGACCCCGGCGCTCCTCACCTACGACCGGATCGCCGACTTCAAGATCGGCGACGACCGGATCGACCTGCGCCCGGTGCTCGGCGACGCCGAGGTGACCGCCGAGACCTTCGCGGAGTTCGTCCGGCTGGAACCGCTCGGCCCGACCGAGCTCACGGGCTTCCTCTTCGTCGACGCCGACGGCCCCGGCGACGGGCGCGCCGCGCTGATCGCCCAGCTCGACGGCGAGCCCTTCGCGATCGGGCCCGAGGGCTCGGCCGGCCAGCTCGGCTTCGACGACTTCATCCTCTGAGGGCCGCGCGCGTGGCCGGCGGCGGCGCCGCCGGCCGCCCCGGCTCACGCCAGCAGGAGCACGCCGTCGTCGGTGAGATCGGAGAACAGGCTCTCCGCCTCGGCCGACTGGGCGAAGGCGAGCAGCACGTCGCCGCGCTCCAGCGCATCGTCCTCGAGGAGCCCCGACCAGAAGGCGACGCCCGCCTCGTCGGCCGCGCGGCCGAACCCGTCGGTGTAGAGCCCCTCGACGAAGTCGAGCGTGTCGACGGCGGTGTCGAGCAGCCCGTTGGTGGCGGCGAGCAGCGTCGCGACGTCCGCGAGGTCGGTGCCCCCGTCGATCACCCCGAGCGTGCCGGCGAGCGCGCCGGGATCGGGGAAGGCGCCCGAGGCGAAGCCGAAGAGCACGAAGACGTCCTCGGCGAGATCGGAGGTGTCGATCGCGAAGGCCGCGTCCTCGAGCTCGATCCGCTCGACGCCGGCGACGAAGCTCGTCGCGCCGCCGAAGGTGATCTCGAAGCCGCCCTCGGCCGCGTCGATCACCACCCCGGTGATCGGGGCCGCGACCTCGACCGTGTCGGCGCCCGCGCCGCCCTCGACCGTGTCGGCGCCCTCGATCACGAAGCGGTCGTCGCCCGCCCCGCCGAGCAGGCTGTCCGCGCCCGCCCCGCCGATCAGGCTGTCGGCGCCCGCGCCGCCGTCGAGCGTGTCCGCGCCCTCGCCGCCCTCCAGCGTGTCGTCGAGCGTGCCGGCCAGCGCGATCTCGATCGTGAGGAGCGGCGCGTCGGGGTCGGCCGTGAAGTCGCCGATCACCGGATCGATCACCGCGCCCGGCGCGGTCGTGCCGCCGAGGATGTTGACCGGCGTCGCGTCGGGCAGCCCGACCGACCCGTTGAAGCCCGGATGGAGCTCGACGACGCCGTTCTCCTCCACGCCGGTGTCGGGCGCGGTCTGGTTGAGGAAGGCGGCCTCGGTCTCGGTGTTGGCCTCGGTGCCGGCGTCGCGCACCGTCGCGCCGGTGATCGTGAGGGTCACCGGGCCCGCGAAGTCGCCGTTCTCGTCGAAGATCGCGAGCAGCGTCGGGTCGTCGGGCGAGGACAGGAACGCGTCGTTCGACGGGATCACCATCGTCGCCCAGGCGAAGAAGCCGGGACCGACGAGCGCGGGGTCGAGGATGACGGTCTGGCGCGCGGTCTCGCCCGGGTCGATCGGCCCGCCCGCGCCCTCGAAGCCGAAGACGGCCGAGGCGACGCCGCCCTCGCCCGTCGCGGCCGCGAACTCCGCGTCGATCGCCTCGAGCGTGCCGTCCTCGGCGATCGCCTCGAGGCCGGGGCTTGCGGGCGCGCCGAAGTCGAAGAGGTCGAACGAGCCGTCGTGGAAGCCGAACCAGACCGGCGTGACGAAGGTGCCGCCCTCCGGCAGCGGGTTGGTGACGGTCACCTCGATCGCCTGCGCCGCACCCAGCGTGTCGCCCACGATCAGGTCGTCGCCCGCGCCGCCGACGAGGCGATTGGCGCCGTCGTCGCCGGTGATCGTGTCGTCGAAGGCCGAGCCGGTCACGTTCTCGAAGCCCTCGAGCACGTCGCTGCCGGCCCCGCCGGTCGCGGCGATCACCGGATCGGCCTCGCCGGCGGCGATCGCGCCGACGTCCTCCGCGCTCACCTGCGCGCCGAGATCGACCGCGACACCGGCGCCCGCGGCGGAGAACAGCACGGTGTCGATCCCGCCGCCGCCCGACAGGACATCGTCGCCGCCGAAGCCGTGGACGAGGTCGTCGCCGAGATCGCCCTCCAGCACGTTGACCTCGTTGTTGCCGAACAGCCCGTCGTCGAACGCGCTCCCGGCGACGTTCTCGATATCCGTCAGCACGGCGTCGTTGATCGTGGTGCCGCCCGCGGCGGGGGGCGCGTCGAGCACGCCGCCGGTCTGGCTCGGCTCGCCGCTGGGACCGGCCGAGTTGATGTCGAGATCGACGATCACGCCCGAGAACGCGCCGCCGGTCGAGCCTTCCGCGAGATCGGCGAACACCACGAGATCGGTGCCCTCGCCGCCGTCGATCGCGTCGAGCCCGTCGCTCACGAAGATGTCGTCGCCGTCGCCGCCGGTCAGCGTGTTCGGGCCCTCGCCGCCCGCGATGATGTCGTCGTCCATGGTTCCCTCCAGGTTCTCGATGCCGATCAGGATGTCCTGCACCGCCACGCCGCCGGCCTCGAAGGTCGCGACGCCGGTGGCGAGGCTCGCCGTGACGCCGCCCTCCACCGCGGCGAAGGAGACGGTGTCGATGCCCTCGGCGGCGGCGTCGAAGCCCTCGGGCAGGACGAAGGCGAAGCCCTGCCCGTTGAGCCCGTCGATCTCGGCGAAAACCTCCGTGAAGGTGCCGGCCGCGAGGTCGAAGCCGAGCAGCCGGCCGTTCGCGGTCGAGGAGGCGAAGAGCCGGCCGTCGGGCGCGATCCCGAGCCCGCGGGGCGCCAGCAGCAGCGGCTCGCCGGCCTCGTCGAGCCCGGGGTCGATCGCCGTGACATCGCCGGTGGCGAGATCGAAGACGAAGATCTGCCCGGGCGCGGCCGCCGCGAGCGAGCCCCCGGTGAAGGGGAACTCCGAGGAGACGACGAGGCTCTCCCCGTCCGCGCTCAGGATCACGTCGAGCGGCGAGAAGCCCTCCGGGGCGGCGAACACCTCGAGCGCCCGGGTTTCGCCGTCGACGCGGAAGATGTTGTCCTCGCCCTCGCCCGTCGCCGGGTTCGAGCCGTTGCCGATGAAGAGATCGCCCGCCGCGTCGAAGACGAAGCCGCGCGGGAAGTCGATCTCGGCGGGGTCGAAGAAGCCGCCCGTCGGGATGCCCTCGGAGGGCACGAACTCGCCGGTCTCGCCGTCGAACTGGAACACGGTGCCCTGGGCGCGCGAGCCGACGAAGAGGTCGCCCTCCGGGCCGATCACGGCGCCGCCCGGATCGACGAAGAGGCCGCTCGCGCCGAGCTCGGCGAAGACGCCGACGAAGCCGCCGTCCTGGGTGAATTCGAGCGTCCGGTCGTTGCCCTCGGCGGGCGGCGCGAAGCCCGTGTTGACCAGGACGTTCGTGGTGGTCGCGCCGAACGGGCCGTCGAGCAGCACGTCGCGCGGGTCGTTGAGGAGGCTCGTGCCCGGCATCCCCTCGACCTCGGGCACCCCCTCGGTCGGGATCGTGCCGAGCAGCTCGCCGGTCTGCCCGTCGATGCGCAGGACCGCGTTCAGGCCCTCGTTGAAGCCGCCCGAGGAGACGAGGATGTCGAAGTCGATCGCGCCGCCGAAGAAGGTCTGCCCGCCCGGACCGGCCGCGAAGACGTCGTCGCCCGGCGTGCCCGCGACCGGATCGGCGACGGCCGGGTTGGCGGCGGGGCCGGGCGGCAGCGGCGCGAAGGCGGGGCCGTCGGGGGCGAGGTCTCGGTCGGTCATCGGGGGCTCCGGATTGCTGCGGTCGGGGGCGCGCGTGCGCCACGCCTCCCAGCGATCCCTAGCCAGACGAGCGACCGAGCGGCGATCACGAATTCAACACGATTATTCACGATCGATTGTATTGGGGCCCGTCACGGCCCGCTGACTATTTGGTGAACTAGCATGACGTGCAGGCAATTCAAAGGCCGTGGGCGCGCTCGACCGCGCCCAGCGACAGGGGCCCGCACCGCGCCGCCGCCTCAGGCGAAGACGAAATCGTCGGCCGAAAGGTCCCACGGCGCGATGCCGAGCAGGCGGAGGCTGCCCGCCCCGCCGTCGGAGACGCTCGTGCCGAGGCCGACCTGCTCGAGGACGAGGTCCGCGAGGCCGGACACCCCGGGGCGATCGCGAAGGTCGAGCCGGTCCTCGCCCGGGCGGAAGCCGAGCACGGCATGGTCGCCGGCATCGGCGCCGAAGACGATGACGTCGGGGCCCGCCCCGCCGAGCAGGAGATCCGCGCCGGGCCCGCCGTCGAGGCGATCCGCGCCCCGCCCGCCGAGCAGCAGGTCGTCGCCCGCCCCGCCGATGAGCCGGTCCGCGCCCGCACCGCCGAACAGCCGGTCCGCGCCCGCCTCGCCGAGGAGCGCGTCCGCCCCCGGCCCGGCGAAGATCGTGTCGGCGCCCGCCCCGCCGGCCATCACCTGCGGCCCCGGGCCGCCGCGAAGGCCCTCGCTCTGCGGCCCGCCCTCGACGAAGTCGGCCCTGGCGACCACGCCGTCGTCGGTCAGCCGCGCCCGCAGCCGCTCGGCGATCTGCCGGTGAACCGCGGTGGTGAGGTGGAACTCCTGATCGAAGAAGAACGTGGCGTCGGCGACCTCGGGGGTCGCCCCGTCGATCGCGGGATTGAAGCGGGGCTCGGGGTCGCCCGAGCGCGTGGCGAGCACCGGCTCCGCGAGGTTCTCGATGCCGAAGGCGGCGGGATCGGCGGTCACCTCGGCGACGAAGCCCGCGAGGTCGAAGGCCGTGACCGAGGCGCCCGTCCGCGTCTCGAAGGCGGCGAGGGCGGCGAGGAGCGCGTCGTTGAAGGCGGCGTTGACCGCGTTGAGCGTCTCGAGGTCGACCCGGAACCGCGCCTCGAACGCCTCGGGGTCGGCCGCGATGAAGGGCGTGAGCTCGATCTGCGGCAGCGTGTTGACGACGAAGCGCGCGCCACCCGCCGCCGCGAGCCGCTCGAGGCCGCCGAGGATCGCCTCGACGGTGCGGGCGACCCCCTCCTCGACCGACGGCCCGCCCTCGGACGCCGCGCGCACGACGAGCGGCAGGTCGTTGCCGCCGAAATTCACGAGCACGAGGTCGTCCGGATCCAGACGCCCGAAGCTCTGCTCGAAGAGCGTCACCTGCCCGTCGAAATTGCCGAGCGTCTGGCGCGGGTCGGCCGGATCGTCGACCAGCCGCGCGGTCGCGCCGGCGATGGCGAAGTTCCGGTCGAGCGCGCTCGGCGCGCCGAGGCTGCGCGCGAGATACTCGTCGTAGATCGGGCCGTTCGAGTAGCGACCCGCCGCGTAGGGCGGCGAGACCGGGAACGGTTCGGCGCCGAACTGCGCGGCGAGGGGGAAGGTGCCGACGGTGCCCCCGTCGTCGACCAGGCTGTCGCCGAAGGTGTAGACACGGGCGGGCAACGGGGCGTCGGGCATGGTCGCGTCTCCTCTCCATCTGGCGGCGCTGGGCGCGGCCGCCGGGACGAGGATCGATCGCGCCGCCCGGCGGATCGCCCGGCCCGGCGGGGCCGGACGTGCGGGCCTAGCGGGCCGCGCGGCGCCCGGCGCTCTCGCCGGCGGGGTCCGGGCGCGCGCGGTCCGGCGTCTCGCCGGGCCGGTTCCGCCGTCGCCAGTCGGTCGGGGTCATGCCGACCTGCTTCTTGAACGCGGCGTTGAAGGTCGACTTGCTGTTGAAGCCGACCGCCTCGCCGATCTCGAGGATCGAGGCGTCGGGCTCGGCGAGCAGGCGCTCGCAGGCCTCGCGGACACGCCACGCGTTGACATGGTCGAAGAAGCTCGCGCCGAGACGCTGGTTGAGCACCTGCGACAGGCGGTGGGGCGGCACGCCGAGATGGTCGCTCAGCCGGCGCAGCCCGAGAAACGGCTCGCGATAGAGCCGCTCGCGCGCCATCGCGTGGTCGAGCTTCTGCGCGATGCGCGCCGCCTGCGCGGGATCGAGGGGCGAGCGGTCGTAGCGTCCGCCCGCGCCGGGCCCGGGCCCCTCCTCCGGCTCGGGCGGGCCATCCTCTCCCGCGCCGTCGAAGAGCGGGCGCGCGCGGATCATCGCGGAGGCGAGGGCGAGAACGCAGGCGAGCCGGAGCGCGCCGAGCGCGATCCGCGCGCCGGTGCCGAGCTCGACCGCCCGGAGTGCCACGATCTCGACGAGAATGAGCGCGACCGGCAAGGCGAGCAGCAGCAGGGTGAGGCGCAGTCGCCGCTCGAGCGCCCCGCCCCGGTAGGCCACGAGCTCGGGCCACCGGCGAAAACCGATCCGCAGCAGCCGCGCGGCGGCCGTGAGATAGATCGCTCCGAGCCCGACCAGCGCGATCCAGGCCGCGGTCCGCAGCCGGTCCGCGGCCGGCCCCCGCAGCCCCTCGGCGTCGAAGGCGAACGCCAGCGCCGCGGCGCCGAGCGCGGGCGGCAGCAGGTGGGGGAGATCGGCCGGCCCGATCCGCCCTCCGCCGACGAGGCGGCGGGTGGCGAGGTAGACCGTCGCCGGCAGGGCGAGGACCACGACCCAGGCGAGGCCGGCGAGCCTCGGGCGCCCGGCGTAGAGGCCGTAGGCGTTGGCGAGGCCGAGGGCGATCGCCGCGGCGAGCAGGGCGAAGGGCGCGGCGATCACCCGCGCGCCGCGCCGGCGGAGATCGGCGTCGCCCGCCAGCGCCGCGGCGGCCATCGCGCAGGCGGTCATGCCGGCGGTGTGGAAGACGATCTCGGTGGTCGCGACGGGGTCCATGAGCCTTATAGGCCAGCGCGCCGCGGGCCCGTCCATCGCGGCGAGGTCCGGCCCCACCGGCCCGCACCGCCCGGCCGGCCCGCCGCCGGCC